>NZ_KV814371.1:2859-4338 GCF_001813895.1 Rothia sp. HMSC071C12 | reverse complement strand
GCGAGTACTACACTCCGCAGGAGGTTTCGGAGCTGCTGGCGAAGATTGCCATGGATGGCCGTGACGCCGAGCAGATTCGTACCGTGTATGACCCGGCGTGTGGTTCGGGTTCGCTGCTGTTGAAGGTTAAGCGCGAGCTGGGTAAGAACTCGGATGGCCTGCGTTTTGTGGGTCAGGAGATTAACCTGACGACCTATAACCTGTGCCGCATGAACATGATGCTGCATGGCGTGCCGGTGGATGATTTCAGTATTGCGCACGGTGATACTCTGATTGACCCGAAGCACCGCGGTGGTGCGGGCGGCGATTTTGAGGAGCCGTTTGGTGCGATTGTGTCTAACCCTCCGTATTCGACGAAGTGGAAGGGTGATGATGACCCGACCCTGATTCACGATGACCGTTACGCCCCGGCGGCTGTATTGGCGCCTAAGTCGAAGGCTGATTTGGCGTTTACGATGCATATGCTGGCGTCGCTGGATGAGGCGGGTACGGCTGCGATTGTTGAGTTCCCGGGCGTGCTGTACCGTGGCGGTACGGAACGTAAGATTCGTGAGTACCTGCTGAAGCAGAACGTGGTGGATGCTGTGATTCAGCTGCCCGCCAACCTGTTCTACGGTACGAGCATTGCGACCTGCATTCTGGTGCTGAAGAAGGGTCGCCGTAAGGATCATTCGGTGCTGTTCGTGGATGCTTCGCAGCTCTTTGATAAGGGCACGAACCAGAATATTCTGGGTAAGGCGCACCGTGAGAAGATTCTGGATGTGCTGGCGGCTCGTGAGGAGCGTGAGCATTTCTCGGCGCTGATTCCGGTGGAGAAGCTGCTGGAGCAGGAGGCGAACCTGGCGGTTTCGAGCTGGGTTGAGCCGGAGGACACCCGTGAGCGCGTGGATATTGTCGAGTTGAATTCCCGTATTGAGGGTATTGTGGCTCGTCAGGCTCAGTTGCGCGTGGAGATTGACGCTATTGTGGCGCGCCTGGAAGGCGGCGAGTAATCGTGGCGGACGTGACGAATTATATTGACCGCCTGGTGGCTGAGCTCTGCCCAGACGGGGTTGAGTACCGCCCGCTGGGTGAGCTCCTTGGCTATGAGCAGCCGACGAAGTACCTTGTATCGTCTAAGGACTATGACGACTCGTACCCTACGCCGGTGCTGACTGCGGGTAAAACGTTTATTCTCGGTTATACGAATGAGGCCGAGGGTATTTACCCTGCATCTAAGGAAGAGCCTGTCATTATTTTTGATGACTTTACGACTGCTTTTAAATGGGTTGAATTCCCGTTTAAAGCTAAGTCGAGTGCTATGAAGATGCTTACTTTAAAGAGTGGGACTGATTCACTTTTTAAGTATGTCTATTATGCGATGCAGTGCATTGTGTATAACTCGTCTGACCATGCTCGACAGTGGATTTCTAAGTATTCGAATATTGAGGTTCCTGTTCCGCCGCTGGAGATTCAGGAAGCGATTGTTGAAATTCTCGA
>NZ_KV814371.1:0-2759 GCF_001813895.1 Rothia sp. HMSC071C12 | reverse complement strand
TGGAAGCGCGTACTCTGCAATACGAGTACTACCGGGATTTGCTCCTGGCTTCTTTCTCCGAGCCAGCGGTCAAGTTCTACTCGATAGAGGAACTGTTTACCACCCGTAATGGTTACACCCCGTCTAAGTCCAATAGCAGCTATTGGGAGAACGGAACTGTTCCCTGGTTCCGCATGGAAGACATCCGTGAAAATGGCGGAGTCCTATCAGAAGCCTTGCAGTCCGTTCATGAAAGTGCTTTGAAAAAGGGCGGGATGTTCCCCGCTGGTTCAATCATCGTGGCGACTTCTGCAACGATTGGTGAGCACGCGCTGATTAACGTAGATTTTCTGTGCAATCAGAGGTTCACTGTTCTGACCCCTAAGGAAGAGTTTAAGAGCCTTCTGTTACCTAAATTCCTCTACTACTATTCGTTTGTTTTGGATCGTTGGTGCCTTTCGAATACTACGCAGTCCAGCTTTGCCAGTGTGGATATGAAGCGTTTCAAGAAGTTTGAGTTTCCCCTTCCTTCCTTGGAAGAGCAGCAGCGCATTGTCGATATTCTCGACCGCTTCGACGCCCTAACCAGCAGCCTCTCCGAGGGTCTACCCGCAGAGCTAACGGCGCGTCGTAGTCAGTATGAGTACTACCGCGACCAGCTACTTTCCTTCCCCCGCAAGGGCGAAAACCAGTAGCCACCCGCGTATCAAACTGCGCATCACGCGCGAACCCCGTGCAGGGGCGGCACCCCGCCACCCCTGCACGGGCCGCTAGACCTCAACCACATACCTCAACCACACTCAACAAACTGGGCCCGCCAACCCCGAGCCCAACCATCCACACACTCAACCCCTACGCAAAGGAGCACCCCGTGGAAACCGTACCCAACCACCCCCGCCCCACCGAAGGACGCACCGAAAGCATCCTCAGCTCTGACGACTTCACCGTCATCGCCAAGCTTGCCGAAACGAAGGACTACAAGGAATGGAAGGCACAGCACCAGAAGAAGCGTGAGCACCAGAGCGAATCGCAGCTCGAATCCGAACTCATCGAAACCCTCAAAACCCAGGGCTACGACTACCTGCCGCGCCTCACCGACGAAGCCGCACTCATCCGCAACCTGCGCGAACAGCTCGAACGCCTCAACACCCGCCCCGAAGAAGGCGCCTACGGCCCCAACAGCGGTTTCCACTTCACCGACGAAGAATTCGACCGTCTTCTCAAGAACCACATCGCCCGCTCCAACGACGGCATCTTGGAGAAGGCCAAGCTGATTCAGGAAGAACGCTTCATCGACTTCCGCCTCGAAGACGGCACCCTGCGCAACATCATGCTCATCGACGCCGCCTACCCCGCACGCAACCACATGCAGGTCATCAACCAGTACCGCGTACCCGCCCCCAACGGCAAAGTACTCAACCGCTACGACGTGACCATCCTCGTCAACGGCCTGCCCCTCGTACACATCGAACTCAAGAAGCGCAACGTGAGCATCCGCGAAGCCTTCCAGCAGATCGAGCGATACCAGAACGAAGGCTTCCAGCAGGACAAGCACCGCCTCTTCGAATACGCCCAGATCTTCGTCATCAGCAACGGCTTCGAAACCAAGTACTACTCCAACACCGTGCGCCACAAGCACATCGAAGACCAGCAGACCGCCAGCCGCAAGACCGCCTCCGGCGGCTCCGCAGGCAAGAGCTTCGACTTCACCAGCTACTGGTCAGACGAACAGAACAACCGAATCAACGACCTAATCCTCTTCGCGCGCACCTTCCTCACCCGCCACACCCTCGCAAACGTCCTGACCCGCTACTGCATCTTCACCGTAGGCCAGGACCTGCTCGTCATGCGCCCCTACCAGATCGCGGCAACCGAAAAAATCATTAAGCAAGTCGAAATCGCCAACAACGACCCCAAGCGCCTCGGCACCAAGGAAGCCGGCGGCTACATCTGGCATACCACCGGCAGTGGCAAGACCCTCACCAGCTTCAAGACCGCACGCCGCCTGGCAGAAACCGGGCTCGTCGACAAGGTTCTCTTCGTCGTGGACCGCAAGGACCTCGACTACCAGACCATGCTCGAATACAACAACTTCCAGGCAGACTCCGTCAGCTCCACCGGCAGCACCCGCGAACTCAGCAACCGCCTCGCCGACCGCGGAACCAGCATCGTGGTCACCACCATCCACAAGCTGTCCAACCTCATCACCGCCGAACCCGAACACCCCGTCTACGGCCAGCGTGTAGCCATCATCTTCGACGAATGCCACCGCTCCCAGTTCGGCCGCATGAACACCGCCATCAAGAAGAGCTTCAAGAAGTACAGCATGTTCGGCTTCACCGGCACCCCCATCTTCGACAAGAACTCCGTAGGCGGCCCCGGCACCACCACCGTCGAAGTCTTCGGCGACTGCCTGCACACCTACACCGTCGTCGACGCCATCAACGACAAGAACGTGCTGAAATTCCACCTGGAATACACCAACACCAGCCCCCACTTCGCCGAACTCGAAGAAACCTCCTACGCAGAAGAAATTGCCGCCGAACGCGCCGAAACCCCCGACGCGAAGGAACTCGAAAAGTTCGCAAAGAGCAAGGAAGTACTCGAAAGCCCTGAACGCATCGAAGCCGTAGCCACTTACATCCTCGACAACTACGACCGCAAAACCAACCAGAGCGCAGCCACCAGCTACGAGATCAAGAAAACCCGCACCATCAACGGCGTCACCAAACACTACGTAGAGCGCGTGCGCGGTTTCAACTCGATTCTGGCAACCTCGT
>NZ_KV814370.1:96528-198261 GCF_001813895.1 Rothia sp. HMSC071C12 | reverse complement strand
ATTTATAGCGTCCAAGTTTCGGGGCGCAGTTCAATTAGGTGGCGGGGCTTCTGGATATTACTGCGCGGGCTCACTCATACGCGTGTATTCCTTCTGCCGTTCATCCCAGGACGCCGGGTCGAAGAGCACCGTACCGACCGGGATGCGGTAGTCCACGCCGTTCAGTCTGGCGGTACCCAGCGGAATTGGCTGGCTGCCCTCGTACACCGCGAAGTTATGCGCCTCCTGACCGGCAGACTCCGAACCGGTAGGCGACGCAGCGAACCGAGCCCGGTACACCTCACTCGACTCAGCATCTTCAGCCGCGAAGACCGGCGAGCTCTTCATGAAAGACACATCGCAAAAATCTGCAACGCCCATAAAGCACGCCCCCGCGAAATCTGTACCTGCCTCAAATGTCGCATCACGGAACCCAGCGAGCCCCTCAAATGTAGCCCGGCTAAAGTGCGCATCACCGTAGAAGGTTGCCGCGTTAAACCCGGCATGCCCCTCAAAGACGGCCTCACGGAACTCCGCAACTCCCGCAAAATCCGTCCTGAAGAAGCTTGCATTACCGCCAAAAGACGACCTAAAGAACCCAGCGTTCCCTTCAAAGGAAGCACCGCTAAAGCCCGCATCCGCCGCAAACGTAGTGTCGCGGAAGTCAGTGTGCCCTCCAAAAGAAGCCTCGCGGAAGTCAGCATTAGCATTGAATGCCACCCAGCGGAAGAACGCATCACCAGCAAAGCGTGCGTTACTAAAGTCAGCCGTACCCATGAAAGTTACGTCGCTAAAACGCATGTCCTGGTTAAAGACCGCCCGGGTAAAGTTCGCGTCGCCCACAAAAGCTACCCCGCTGAAATCTGAACCGTTGCAGAACCTCGCCGCAGAGAAATCGGCGTTCTCAATAGTCAGACCGTCGAGAGGGTAGAAGACGACAGCCCGGCTGAAATCGAACTCAAAGCCGCTCCACGCGCCGAGGACAACAACCACCTCGCCCTTCTCATTTTCAGCAAGGGTGCTGCTGCGCTTACTCATCTCAACGAAGATGCTGCGGCGAACATCCTGCTCACCACGAAAAGCCGCCAGATCCGTAGCGAAATCACCCGCATAGTTAGCGGGCGGCGTATCGGATTCAAAAGCTTCTGCCTTGAATGCCCGCGCGAACGGCGAACGCACATAAGCGCAGAGGGCATTGACGATGACCTGCCCTTCCTTCTGCCGCGCCTCAACGCTGAGCTGCTCGTCAGCGAGCCACTCATCCACCAGACCCGCAAGTGTGCTGATGGCACTCGCACGGACTGCAGGGTTCGGATACGCCAGCTGCTCAACTGCCTTGCTGTAACGGGTACGGCGCTCGGCATGCACCCGCTGGGGGTGTTTCAGCTTTTTCTGGGTGTTCATGCGGTGGAACTCCCCAAGAAAGAGAACACCTAGCAGGGTGCCGGTGATGAAGAAAATGAACGGCTGAACCTCAAAATAGGCGATGTCAGTATCAAAGGTGAAAGGCATAAAACCCGCCGTGACAATGCCCAAGAGCGCGATAGCCCAAACCCAGGTGCGGAAGCTCGACAGCTTCCCTTTGAGGTTGCCGAACTGCGCGGCGAGCGGGAAAAGCAGAATGACGACTGCGCAAGCTATCAGCCAAGCCCACGCGGTGCTGGGTGCCAGATGCATGTGGTTCTCCTGTCATCGTTGAAAGGGGCGGGTCATACTCAGCATAGTGTAAAGCTGCTGGGCTTGGGCGGTTGCTGGTCAAAAGCAAGAGCCCCGCCAGCGCTGGATGCACGGGCGGGGTCTGTGTGTGGGAGCTTCCCCGACGGCGGGGGAGAGTTAGGTTTTACTGTGCGGGCTCACTAACGCGGGTGTACTCCTGCTTCTCTTCGTCCCAGGAGTCCGGGTCGTACAGCACCGTACCATGAGGCAGAATGAACGTTCTGTTAAGAAGCTCTGCCTCGCCATAGCTGAAACCGTGAGGGCTCTCCGGGCGCGCCTCGAACAGGTAATCCTGCGGATCCGCCTGCGCAGAGAACCGTGCCCTCTGCAGCCGCCTCTCCAAAGCCTCAAAGGACGGCTCAACGTACGCGAAGCTAGTCTGCCTGACATCCGCCTTTTGACCGAACGTCGCATCCGCGAAGTAGGCGCCCTCAAAGCTCGCCCCGTTGAAGCTCACCTCCCGCGCGAACGTCGCCTTGTAGAAGCCGACATGCGCCGTGAACGTCGCCTTACTAAAGTCGGCATCCTGCGCGAAGGTCGCGTTACCGAAGTTCGCGTGCTGCGGGAAGTCCATCTCATAGCGCGTCCTTGGAAGCGCAATAAAAGACGCCCGGCTGAACGTGGCGTCGCCGTCGAACCGCGCCCCACCAAAATCCTCGTACTGCGTGAAGGACGCCCCGCTAAAGTCCGCCGCGCTTGCAAAGCGTACCTTGCTGAACATTGCGGACTGTTTGGTGGCTATACCGGCAAAGCGCGCGGTCCCGCCGAACAGCGACTTGGAGAACACCGCCGGGCGGTTGAAGACCGACGCGGCGAAGTGCGCTTCATCGTGGAACGTGGAGGCGGTGAATACTGCCTTTCCGTCAAAGGTGACCGCCGCGAAGCTGGCTACGCCTGCGGTGTTCAAACGTGAGAAGTTGGCATCGGATTTGAAAGCGGATACCGCGAAGTCAGCCACAGCAGAGAAGACCGCATCTGAGAAGTCGACCTCGCCGGTGAAGGCTACGGTTGCGAAGCTTGCCACGTCCGCAAAACGCGCCCCGCTGAACTCTGCCGCGCCTGCGAAGTGTGCGGCGCTGAACCCCACCCAGTCGTTGAAGTTCGCGCCCTGGAAGGACGCGTCAGCGGTGAACTGTGCCGCGGAGAAGCTGGTGTCACCGTGGAAGGTTGCGCTGAAGAAATCCGCCGGGCCGTAGAAGGTTGCGGAGGCGAAGTTGGCGTTCTGAAAGTACAGCTGCTGTAGCGGGTAGAAGATGGGTGCTCCGCCAAAATCGAAGCGCAAATCAGCCCATGTGGGCGATATTAGCGGCACCGTGTGCTGGCTTTCTCCGTTGCCTTCTTTGTTGCTCTCGGCGGCGGCGGCGAGGCGGCGGCTGAACTCCACGAAGACTGTGCGGCGCACTAGCAGCTCTTCGCGTAGTGCCTCCTGATCGTGGGCAAAGTCGCCTTCGTACTCTTCGGGGGCCTCGTCTGATTCTAGGACCTGCCGCTTCTGTGCGAGGGGGTAGGACGTGCGGATGCACCCGGTTAGCGCGTCGATGATGGCTTGGGCTTCTTCGCGGCGCACCTGCTCGGGGAGGGAATCGTCGGTGAGCCATTCATCTGCGAGGTTCACGAGCGTGTACGCCCCGCCGAGGCGTACCGCAGGCTGCCCGTCGAGGAATTGTTCGAGTGCGTGCGTGTAGCGCTCACGCCGCCCAGCCGGTAGGTTGCGTGCCGGGGTGTTTTTGCGTTGCCGTAGCGCAGTGAGGAGTTTGTTGAGGTTCATGACGGTGTGCCCTTCCTGCTCCGGTGCTAGCTTATAACCAGCATAGGGGAGAGCCCCACCCTGGCGCGCTCGCGCTGGGTAAAAGAGAAGCCCCGCCTGCACGAGAGGTGCAGACGAGGCTTCTTCTAATGAGCCTTACTTGGAGGGGGGTTCTTCCTGGCTATCAGACTCTTCTATTTACTTTGCTGGGTCACTTATACGGCCTGAATCGGGGTCAAAGAGCACAGCTCCCACAGGGATTTGACGTTTTATTCCGTCAAGCTCAGCTTTGCCAAGTCGAATAGGCTTACTATCGGGATGGACTGAGAATTTGTAGTCCTTTTGAGCCGTTTGTATGGAGAACTGGGCTTTCCTCAATTTTGTAGTGAAAGTCGGCTCAAATCTCTTGAAAGTCACCCAGCTGAAGTTCACGTCGCTGCTGAAGGTCGCACTGCGAAAGTTCGCGGTTTGAGTGAAAATTGCCGACTTGAACTTTGCGGTTTGAGTGAAAGTCGCTCTCATGAAGTCTGCGGTTTGAGTGAAGGTCGCCCAGCTGAAGATTGCACCTTGGGTGAATATCGCTCCCATGAAGTCCGCTTTTTGGGCAAAAGTTGCCGACTTGAAGTCTGCGATTTGGACGAAGACCGCAAACTTGAAGTCCGCTTTTTGGGCAAAAGTTGCCGACTTGAAGTCTGCGGTTTGAGTGAAGGCCGCCCAGCTGAAGCTTGCGTCACTGTAAAACTTAGCAGAAGAGAAATTTCCCTTTTCAATCTTGAGGTTATTGAGAGGATAGAAAATGGGTGCTCGACTGAAATCGAATTGAAAGTGACTCCACTTTCCTGGTTTGGCCTTGAATATGTTGTTATTCTCGTCCTTGGTTAGGGCGCTACTACGCTTGCTCATCTCAACGAAGATAGTGCGACGTACGTCCTGTTCTTCGTGGAACTTTGCATAGTCTGTGGTGATGTCTTTAGGCTTTTCGTATTCATCAGAATTTTCGAAACGCTTAAGTAGAATCTGGAGCCGTGAATACTCTTCTTCGCTGAGCTTCTCGGACTCTGTTTTCTGAAGCTTTTCTAGTTCTTTGTGGGCTTCGTATTCTTCTATTTTTTCTGCAAGAGGGAAGGGTGAACGAATATAAACGCAAAGAATATCGATGATGTCCTGACATTTTTTCTCATCCTTTTTACAGTTTGGGCTATCTTCCAGCCAAGAATCAGCCATGTTTGCCAGTGTTTTTACTGCGGAGATTCGAGATGTTAAATCCTTTGAGTTTAGCATTTTGTAAGCGTTGTTAGTGATTCTCTCTCGCTCAGATTGCTCATCAATAACATTTGTTACATTATGAATGGTATTAATATTATTCTGAATGGATATGGGGGAATTGTTATTATTTTGAATGGATATGGGGGAATTGTTCTGAATAGATGTAGGGAATTTTTTTTGAACAAACGCAGAAGAGGGTGGTGAAGTATTTTCTTGAATATCATTTTCTTTGCTTTTACTTAATTTTTCATAAAATGCATATACTAACGGGATTAGATATCCTAATGCCGCCCCTGCATCCATGGGAATCTTGGAAAAATAGGCTATTCCTATTAGGTATGCGGGAATCGTGAAATAGAGAAATATTATCATTATTATTCCACTTGAATGATTTGTTTTGCTTTGATTATGTGCAATTAAGAAAAGAATTATGCCGATAGCTATTCCCAATATATATGCTAATATCTGAATGATTGTTTGGGTGGTTTTATCGTTTATGAGGAAATGTATGACGGAGATAATTGTAAAGAATAGACTTAGAGTGGCAAGGATTATATATAGGGTGCGTTGAATATTTGTTACTGAAGAGTGGGAAGGTGTGCAGTTTTGTTGAGCCTGTTTTTTGTCCATTTTGGGCATATGGGTTCTCCTGTCTACGTTGAGAGGATATGGTCGTAACCAGCATACGGCAGGCGGGTAGTCTCAAGCCATAGGTGAAGGTTAGGGGATTACGAGTCGGACAAGCGGAGATGCCTCTATAAGATGAGCGATGGAGCTCATAAGCAGATCCTCTATATATAAGAGGAGTGAACCTCTAAGATCTCAGACGGGCGTTCGTAGTTGAGGCGCCTACACGAAGCGCACCCCTAACAACGCTGCTAGAGGCCTAGCCTCCAGGCCTAAAAATCGCGCCTAAAAATCGCCTCGCACACCCTATATAAGGTGCCCTCAGACCACCTTCCGGCACCTCTCACACCCTCATTTTTAGGTTTTTCGCCCCTTTTTTTAATTTTTTTAAAAAATTTTTCGCCCAGTTAGCCCGCCCATGTCCGCCGTGCGCTGAATCGCCTCGCCACACCCTAGCGCCACCCAAAAACCGCGGAATTTCGCGGCAAAACCGCCCATTCGCGCCTCGCCGCCGCCTCAAAATCACCTGCAAAAACACCCCGGCAGAACCCCCAAAAAATCTGCCCCTCACACACCTCCGCGAAAAAAAGTTGAGTAAAGTTCGCTCAACTCTATTGACAGCCCCTCCGAGAGGATGCATACTTGAGTACATGAGGCTCAAGGAAGCCGCGCAGACCACCCCACACGGGGCGGCACGCACAGCACCGACCGCCTCCAAAACTTTCAAACTATCCCGCCTCGCATTAGAAGAAGCGGGGCACTAACACCTAAGGAGTGAATAAACATATGGCACGTGCAGTAGGTATTGACCTCGGTACCACCAACTCGGTCGTAGCAGCACTGGAAGGTGGCGACCCGGTCGTCATCGCTAACGCAGAGGGCACCCGCACCACCCCCTCCGTCGTCGCATTCTCCAAGGACGGCGAGGTTCTGGTCGGTAGCGTTGCAAAGCGTCAGGCAGTGACCAACGTCGACCGCACCATCTCCTCCGTCAAGCGCCACATGGGCACTGACTGGACCACCGAGATCGACGGCAAGAAGTACACCCCGCAGGAAATCTCCGCTCGTATCCTCATGAAGCTGAAGGGCGACGCAGAGGCATTCCTGAACGACAAGGTCACCGACGCCGTCATCACCGTCCCGGCATACTTCAACGACGCTGAGCGTCAGGCAACCAAGGAAGCCGGCGAGATTGCAGGCCTGAATGTCCTGCGTATCGTCAACGAGCCCACCGCCGCAGCACTCGCATACGGCCTGGACAAGGGTAAGGAAGACGAGCTCATCCTGGTCTTCGACCTCGGTGGCGGTACCTTCGACGTCTCCCTGCTGGAAGTCGGCAAGGACGACGACGGCTTCTCCACCATTCAGGTTCGCGCAACCAGCGGTGACAACCGCCTCGGTGGTGACGACTGGGACCACCGCGTCGTCGAGTGGCTGCTCGCACAGGTGAAGGCAAACACCGGTGCTGACCTGTCCAAGGACAAGATTGCTCTGCAGCGTCTGCAGGAAGCAGCTGAGCAGGCTAAGAAGGAGCTGTCCAGCGCTTCTAGCACCAACATCTCCCTGCAGTACCTGTCCGTGACCCCCGAGGGCCCCATCCACCTGGATGAGAAGCTGACCCGCGCAAAGTTCGAGGAACTGACCCGCGACCTGCTCGAGCGCACCAAGAAGCCCGTGCTCGACGTAATCAAGGAAGCTGGCGTGTCCATCTCCGAGATTTCTGAGGTCATCCTGGTCGGTGGCTCCACCCGTATGCCCGCTGTTGCTGAGCTCGTCAAGGAGCTCACCGGCCGCGAGCCCAACAAGGGCGTGAACCCCGACGAGGTCGTGGCAATGGGTGCAGCACTGCAGGCAGGCGTGCTGAAGGGCGACCGTAAGGACGTTCTGCTGATTGACGTCACCCCCCTCTCCCTCGGTATCGAGACCAAGGGCGGTGTGATGACCAAGCTGATCGAGCGCAACACCGCAATCCCGACCAAGCGTTCAGAGACCTTCACCACCGCAGAGGACAACCAGCCCTCCGTGACCATTCAGGTCTTCCAGGGTGAGCGTGAGTTCACTCGCGACAACAAGAACCTGGGTACCTTCGAGCTGACCGGCATCGCCCCCGCACCCCGTGGCGTACCCCAGATTGAGGTTACCTTCGACATCGACGCAAACGGCATCGTCCACGTCTCCGCAAAGGACAAGGGCACCGGTGTTGAGCAGTCCATGACCATCACCGGCGGCACCTCCCTCTCCAAGGATGACATCGACCGCATGGTCAAGGACGCAGAGGCACACGCTGAGCAGGACAAGGCACGCCGCGAGGCTGCTGACACCCGCAACGCAGCCGAGTCCGTCGCATACTCCGTCGAGAAGCTCCTGAAGGAGAACGGCGACAAGCTGCCCGAGAACGTCAAGACCGAGGTCCAGGGCGATGTCGACGAGCTGAAGAAGGCACTCGAGGGCGACGACGACGCAGCAGTGAAGTCCGCATTCGAGAAGCTGCAGGCATCCCAGTCCAAGCTGGGCGAGGCACTCTACGCAGCAGCACAGGCTGAGGCATCCGAGTCCAAGCCCGCCGCTGATGAGGACGTTGTCGACGCCGAGGTTATCGACGAAGACGAGAAGAAGTAATCATGGCTGAGCAGGAAAACACCACCCCCGACCCGCTGGAGGAGGCATTCAACGCCCCCGCAGCGGAAGGCCACCCCGAAGCTGAATCGGTCGAAAGCCCCGAGGAAGCTGCGGAAGCCGTCGAGGCTGAGCTCCAGGACGCCGTAGAAGCAGAATCTGCGGATGCGGCACTCGCCGCGGAGCGCCTGGACTCCCTGCTTCGCCTGCAGGCAGAGTTCACTAACTTCAAGAACCGCACCGCTCGCGAAAAGGAGCAGTTGCGAGGCTTCGTAACCAGTGAACTGGTGACCGCACTGCTGCCGGTGCTCGATGATATTGACGCCGCACGCAAGCACGGCGACCTGCAGGACGGCCCCTTCGCCTCCATCGCTACCAAGCTCGAAGAGCTGCTCGGCAAGCAGGGCGTGGAGCGCTTCGGTGAAGTAGGCGACGCCTTCGACCCGAACATCCACGAAGCTGTACTGCAGCAGCCCACCGACGAGGTGGCTGAGGATCATGTCTCCATGGTTCTGCGTTACGGCTACCGCGTGAACGACCGTGTGGTTCGTACCGCTCAGGTGGCTGTGGCTGTCGCACCGTAAGGTGATCGGCTAAGCATTGGCTGAATAACTAACGACGGGCGGGTGCTCTCCCTGGTGGGGGAGTGCCCGCCCTGTTGTTTGCCAGGGTTATTTATCCGGGCTGTGGCGAGCTGTTGCGGCGGTCAAGAGGCTTGTAGGGGTGCTATTTTTTGGGCCCAGCCCTTTCAAAATTGAGTCAAGTAGACTAAACTTTTATATAGAGCATTAAGACAAGCACGCGGTGCCCCTGCAAGCCGTCCCGTAACCGAGGAGGGCGGCGCATCACCGCAGAAGGAGAAACACAACATGGCAAGTGAAAACTGGCTGACCGACGACTTTTATAAGGCACTGGGTGTCAGCGAAGACGCAAGCGAAAGCGACATCAAGAAGGCGTACCGCAAGCTCTCCCGCAAGTACCACCCGGACCTGAACCCCGGCGACGCCGCAGCAGAGAAGAAGTTCAAGGAAATCTCGGAAGCATACGACGTGCTCTCCGATAAGAAGCAGCGCGAAGAGTACGACCAGATCCGCCGCTACGGCGCATCTGGCATGGGCGGATTCGGAGGTGGCGGCTTCGGCGGTGGCAGCTACACCGGCTACCCCGGCGCGGACGCATTCGGCGGCTTCAGCAACGGCGGCGCAGGCATCAACATTGACGACCTGCTCGGCGGCCTCTTCGGCGGTAGCGCCGGCGGTTCCCGACGCTCCGCAGGCTTCACCAGCGCCGACTTCGGCGGCATGGGTGGCGGCGGTTTCGGCGGCGCACAGCACGCAGCCCCCGAAGAAAGCACCACTAGCACCCGCGTCAGCCTCGCCCAGGCATACACCGGCGCAACCGTGACCGTGTTCCTGCCGGACGGCTCCCACACCGAGGCACGCATCCCCGCAGGCATTAAGGACGGTCAGAAGGTCCGCCTGCGCGGCAAGGGCCTGCGCGGTGGCGACCTGAAGGTCACCGTGCGCGTCTCCGATGACTCCGTGTACTCGCGCGAGGGCAACAACCTGATTATGCGCGCGCCCGTCACCCTCGCCGAGGCCGTCGACGGCGCAGTGATTGAGGTGCCCCTGCCCGATGCATCCACCGTGAAGTTGCGCCTGGCACCCGGCCAGGTCGGCCGCCGACTGCGCGCTAAGGGCCGCGGCTTCAAGGCTAAGGGCGGCGACGGCGACCTGCTGGTCATCCCCGAGATTGTACTGCCCACCGAGCTGAGCGCAGAGGCGCAGGAAGCATTCGATAAGTTCGTAAAACTGGCACCGCAGGAGAACCCGCGTAAGGATCTGTTGAAGAAGGCGAAGTAAACCATGGCATCTCGAGAATCATCATCTAAGTCCCGTAGCGGCAAGCCGTTGCACAGCGTGGACCGGCCGGTTTTCGTGATTTCTGTGGCGGCTGAGCTGGCGGGCATGCACCCGCAGACCCTGCGCCAGTACGACCGCATCGGCCTGGTCCAGCCTTCGCGTGCGCCCGGTAAGGCGCGCCGCTATTCGCAGCGTGACGTTAACCGTCTGCAGCAGATTCAGCAGCTCTCGCAGGAGGGCGTCTCCCTGGAGGGTATTCGCCGCATTATTGAGCTGGAGTCCCTCGTGGAGGAGCAGCAGGAGCAGATTGCGGCGTTGCAGCGTCAGGTTGAGGATGCGAAGGTGAAGCTGGGCTTGGCGGAGCGCGTGTTCGCTGCCGGTACCAGTGGTGACGTGGTGCATATTGCCCGTGGTACCCGCCCGGCGCCTCGTCAGCGTTCCTCGGCTGTGGTGCTGTACCGTCAGCGTCACCAGCCGGCTACGGCGGATGATACGAAGCCACAGCGCTAAACCGGCTAAACCCGCTACACTGGGATAAACGGTTCGGCTGTTCTAGCTCATTTGCGCTTGTCGGCCACCCATATAGGCTTGTGCGTCTTTGTGTATACGCCGCGAGAGGGAGGTTGACTTCCTCCTCCTTGCGAACAAAGAGGACTCCTGCCAGCCGCATACCCTACAGGTATGCGGCTCTCGGTGGGTTAACAGCGTCAACAGCAACAGCACCCGCAAGCAGGCGTCTTACGTCCCTCTTCTGTTCGTTTAAACTCTCCGCAAGTCCTGCGGCGAGCATAATATTCACACACGCATTAGCATCTCGATCTAAGCGCATACCACACTTGGTACACGCCCATTCACGGATATTCAGCGGCTTTCTACCGCCCGGCTCACCACACACAGAACACAGCTGCGACGTGGGGGCAAACCGGTCAGCAAAGACCACCATGCGATGACGTTCATCAGCCTTCTCTTCTATCAGACGGCGTAATAAACCCCATGAGGCATCCAATACCGACTTACCTAAACGGGTACGCGACAGACCAGCCACATTCAGGTTCTCCAGGGCGATGACTTGGTTCTCGTCCACCACCTTGTTTGCTACCTGATGCGCGTAATGGCTCCTTGTATTGCGTACCTTGGCGTGAGCTTTGGCTAGGCGGATGCGTTGCTTTTCGTAGCGGTTGCTACCGCGCTTTTTACGGGAGAGCTGACGTTGAAGCGTAGCAAGACGTGCCGCTGCCTTCTTTAAAGGGCGGGGGTTCTCAAAGAACACCCGTTCACCCTCAGAATTGACAGCTACGGCCAGGCGATTCAGGCCTAGGTCAACACCGACAGCGTATGCAGAAGGCTCCGGTATCTGAATATTTTCAGCAGGCACATCCACAACAAATGAGACATAGTACTTCCCATCCGGCTCACGAATGAGTGTGACTGAGGATGGCTCAGCAGGTAGAGGGCGTGACAGCACGAACCGCACATTTCCAATTTTGGCCAAGCGCACAAAACCGACTCGATGAGTTGTTTCATGCACTATAAACCCGGAGTTCTTCGTAAACCTTGCTGACTGGCGGTGACTGCGCTTTTTAAAGCGCGGTGCATGAGCGCCGCGTTTACCTTTGCGCTGGCCAGTGACAGTAGCAAAAAAAGCCTTATAGGCTTTATCCAAGTCACGTAAGGCTTGTTGTAGGGGTACGGAGGAGACCTCACTCAGCCAGAATCGTTCCTCGGTTTTCTTTAACGCAGTCAGGCGTGCGGACAGTTCAGCGGCTGAAGGTTTAGTGCCGGTGAGCCGGTAGGTCTCTAGTGCGTGGGCTAAAGCGTCGTTGTAGGTTACGCGCACGCATCCAAAGAGTCGGGCAATAGGTTCGACCTGGCCCGGTTTTGGGTATGCGCGGTATCGGTAACGCTTCAACATAACATCTCCATTATATACTTGGTGTCATGGCAGATAATGCAGACATTCGCACTGGAAGACAAGCTATCTGGGATCTTCATGTCCAGTTGGTGTTTGTAACTAAATACCGTCGATATGTCTTCACAGATGACATGTTGAAAACCTGTGAAAACATCATGCGGGACGTATGTAAAAACTTCGGCGCAACCTTGGAAGAGTTCAGCGGAGGGGCCAATCACGTTTACTTGCTGGTGGGATACCCTGCAACAGTTGCTGTTTCCAAGTTGGTCAATTCCCTCAAAGGTGTTTCCTCGCGTATCTTACGGCGAGATTACGCGGATGAGATTGCCCCTTACCTGTTGGATGGGCATCTGTGGTCACGCTCGTATTACGCAGGCTCTGCTAGTGGTGCTCTATCGCAAGCCGCGCTAACCGGCTACACTGGGATAAACAGCCCGGCTGTTCTAGCTTGTCTAGGCTAGTCAGCTACTTATATAGACTTGTGCGTCTTAGCGTCATACGAAGCGAGGGAGGGTAGACCCCCGCCCCGCATGCACTTGGACCCACACACAAGGAGGTGAGGCTCCCCGAACGAACGGGGAGCCTCACCTGCTTGGTTATATAGTTGGAGATAGCATAGTTGGACTAACAAGTTCGGGGTATTGAGATGGAAGAGGGGTTGGCAGAGTGAAAAATTTGTTCGTCTGGAACACCTTTATGCAGTGGAAGCCAGTAGCTATCAAAGAGCAGAAAGTTACTGAGAATCAGGCAGGGTCTGGCGATGCAGCAACTGATAATAATCGGGCACCGGCTGAGGCCCAAGCACCAGCTCCGGTTGAGCAGGGCGTGAGTTATGAGGAGAGATGGAGACTTGTTCAGTACTTCTCCGATTGGATTAAAAATGCTGACGTAAGAATCCAGATGCTGTTGGCCGTCCAGGGCTTTATCGTAGCGGCTTATGGCTCACTCATCCCTGCTATGGATAAAAATAATAGCTTTTGGAATTTATGGACGTATTTTTGGGTAGTTTCATTTGTTGTTAGTGTGATTACCTCTTTCGGGATTGGATTTCTTCAGTTTCCTAATAGAGAAGTTGGAGGAGCTGAAGGAAACGTATTTTTTTATGGGTCATACGAAAATAGTAACCAAAGATATATTTTGAAAAATGTTTCATTCGATAAAAGGGATGAATATCTCAGTGGTCAACTAGTGAAGCTTGCAAATATTGCAAATACTAAATTTAAAAATGTCCAGAAACTTCAGACCTCAGTATTTTTAAGTTCGCTCTTCTTGGTGCTGTCAGCGACTGGATTTATCCCATGGATTTCTACAATTTTCTATGAATGGCCGGTATGTTCTGCTCTGGTTATTGCTCTTGTAATTAGTGTTCTTGTAATTATTGGTCTTTGGATGTCATATAAAAAGAAAGTGAAGTAGGCTTGATTAGTGCTGATTATGTAGATAATAGGTCCATCGATTCTGGAAGGGCTGGGGGTGGATTTCACGCTATATTGGTATGTGGTGTTGATATTAGTGAATCAACTGCTTTAAAAATTAAGTATCCTATTTCTGGTGTCGGCGTAATATCAACCTTTATGGAAAGCTTCGATAAAGGTCTGAGGGAGTCGAATCATCAGGTTGAATCTGGCGTCGATACAGGGTGGTTCTTATGGAGAGTCAGGGGCGATGAGCTGGTGTATCTCCGAACCATACCTATTGGAGACGACGGCAGGCCTGAACCGGTAGCTATTGGAGAGGCATTGCAGCAATTTATTGCATCTCTTGAATCAGTTTCTCCCAGTCAGATTCCTGGTTCGTCATACACCCTAAAACTGCGTAGCTACGCTTTTCTTCTTCATTCGCAAGGGAACCCCTGGGATTATCGCTGGAATCTTATGCCTAAGGATTGGAATAACAATCTAAAAGGTAAGGAGGATTTAAAAAATCAGGTAGGAAGTTTGGGTATTGGAAGTTTCGCTGACCTAAAATCCTTCAGTGATTGTAGAATTAATCTCCGAGAGATTCAAAAAGACTATTTTATAGATTTTATCGGAGCTGATGTTGATCTTGGATTTAGGGTTGCAGAGCAATCTGAGGCACATCGAATGATTCTATCGCCCTATTTGGCTTATCTTGTAATGGTGGGTCTTGAAAAAAATAAGATAAGTCCATTTAGTATATATTCTATGGGAGAACGTGAGCTAAAAGGGTGCACCATTAAAGAAACTGGTCTTGTTGAGTACCCTCTGTATTATGTCCCTATAGGAAATTTCTCGATTCTTGAAGAACTTACTGGTGCACCCATGCAGATTAATATTTCGAAAGAAATAAAGAAGCTGGAAGAGTTTGAAAAATCTAGAAATGACTCCTACCGATTTATCTACGAGAAGGCTTTGAAACATGCGTCGGCTGATGAATCATAGGGTTTAGCTATAGAAGAATCCGTATATGAACAAGGAGGTGAGGCCCCCCGAACGACCGGGGAGCCTCACCTCCTTAACGTATATTCGCGCTGACCCGCGCTCAGCTGCGCCAACTAACGCTGACGCATCCCTGCTTACTTGCGGCGGTAAGTCAGGTCGTGCGCGCGGCGGCCCGCCTCCTGAGCCTTACGCTCAAAACTGGTGAGGGTGCGGCCCTCCCAACGCGGAGCCCAACCACCCTGCGGATCCTCCTCGGTCGCACCGGTGCCGGGGTTCACGTTCTCAAAGTCGGGGTGCGCCTCCAGAACATCACGCATGACCAGGGCGTACTCCTCCCAGTCGGTCGCCAGACGCCAAATGCCGCCGGGCTTGAGCACGCGCGCAACCTTATCAGCGAACGCCGGGGACACCAGGCGGCGCTTGTGGTGGCGGGACTTGTGCCAGGGGTCCGGGAAGAACACCCACAGCTCGTCCACGGAGTTCTCCTCGAGCATGTTGTCGAGCAGCT
Organism: Rothia sp. HMSC071C12; assembly: GCF_001813895.1. Classification (NCBI taxonomy): domain Bacteria; kingdom Bacillati; phylum Actinomycetota; class Actinomycetes; order Micrococcales; family Micrococcaceae; genus Rothia; species Rothia sp. HMSC071C12. Next base: position 183,626 of record NZ_KV814370.1, on the reverse strand, counting down.
CGGGCGCGTTCGCCTGAGCCACACGCACGTTCTCCACGCCGGCGTTGCCCATCTTCAGCAGCAGGTCCGCAATGCCGGGGGTGTACACCTCAACGGCGAGGAAGTTCGCCTCGGGAACCTCAGCTGCGCGGTGCACAATCGCCTCGCCCAGACCGGAACCGATCTCGACGACCTGGTATGCCTCGCGGCCGTAAATCTTGACCGGGTCGAAGGTTGCCTCGGGTGCGACGGAGGTGTCGGTGCGCAGGCGCGGGATGTCCAGCACGTGGGTGGGGGAGTAGGTGTCCCACGCCTTCTGGCGGCGCGCGGTGAGGCGGTCGCCGCGGCGGACGAAGGAGTAGGGCTGGCGGAAGAATTCCTCGGGAACCGGCTTCTTGGCCTTTTCTTCGGTGGATTCGGGTGCCTGGCTAGGCTGCGTGTTCTCAGTAGACATACCTAAAAGAATAGCGTAGCGCCGCTACACCGTGCGGTTTCGCGGCGTGTGGGGCTGGCATGACGCTGAACTAGCCGGGCGTGAAACTGAACCAGTCGGGAGTATGCCGGGCTGAGAAACACAGAAATTCAGTACGCAGACAAAAGTGCGGCGGCTCAGGGGTGGTGCGGGGCGTGTTTCGGGTGGGGGTTGAGAGGTGCCACAGGCTCGTCCCGTCTCAAAAATCTGGTGATGTTGTATTCCTTGTACTTGTGTGGGTATGAGGGGGTAAAATTTGAAATTATGCATTCTCTGCATAACCTTTTATCGGCGATGCAAGAAGTCGGAAGCCCCGCGAAATCGGAGCCCACAAGCCCAAGCGCACCGCGCCGGCTCGGGAAGCGCGGGAACCGCCTCTTGGCGCGCCGTTCAGGATTATGCACGAATACCAACCACCCGGACTCGCCCCCGAGTGAAATTTAGGGCGAATCGACGCAGAAAAGAGGAATACGTGACACAGCAGCCAACGCAGCACAACTCCGTCACTGGCCTAGACTCCGAAGCTGAGCACTCCAAGCTTCAGCGCGGACTAAGCTACCGACACATCCAGCTGATCGCTATTGGCGGCGCCATCGGCACCGGCCTTTTCCTCGGCTCGGCAAAGACCATCGCCCTGACCGGCCCCTCCATCGTCTTTGTCTACGCCATTATCGGTAGTGTCATCTACTTTGTTCTGCGCGCCATGGGCGAGATTCTGCTCTCCAACCCCAAATACAAGTCCTTCACCGACTTCATCACCGACATCCTCGGCCTGCGCGCCGGCTTCTTCGTCGGCTGGTCGTACTGGTTCTTCTGGGTCGTCACAGGTATCGCGGACGTCATTGCCATTACCGGCTACATCAAATACTGGTGGCCGGAAATCCCAGCCTTCATCCCGGCGCTGACCGTTATCGTGGCTCTGCTGCTGCTGAACCTGCCCTCGGTGAAGAACTTCGGTGAAATCGAATTCTGGTTCGCAGTCATTAAAATCGTCGCCATTGTCGCCCTCATTATTGTTGGTGCGCTCATGGTCGCCTTTAGCTTCACTGCACCCGACGGTACCGTCGCTTCTGTGGCAAATCTCTGGGATCGCCCCGGCCCCTCCGGTAGCGGTATCTTTACCCAGGGCCTGACGGGCTTCCTGGGTGCCTTCCAGATTGCGCTCTTTGCCTTCGTGGGTGCTGAGCTGGTCGGTACCGCCGTGGCGGAAACCGAACACCCCGAACGCACCCTGCCCAAGGCGATTAACGCGGTACCCTTCCGCATTGGCCTCTTCTACGCCCTGCCGCTGCTGACCATCCTCGCCGTCACCCCCTGGGACAAGTTGGATAAGTCCATGAGCCCCTTCGTGGGCATGTTCTCCCTGGCGGGCATTGCTGTTGCCGCCTCCCTGGTGAACTTTGTGGTGCTGACCTCCGCGGCGTCCTCGGCGAACTCCGGTATTTTCTCGACCTCCCGCATGGTCTACGGTCTGGCGCACGACGGCGCCGCACCCTCCGCGCTGGGTAAGCTCACCAAGAACGGTGTGCCTGCTAACGCCCTGTACCTGACCACCGTGATGCTGTTGTTTAGCCTGGTCATGCTGTATGCCGGTAGCGGCATTATGGAGGCGTTCACCGTGGTGACCTCGGTGGCGTCGATGATGGGTATCTTCACCTGGAGCATGATCCTGATTGCGTACCTGGTGTACCGCAAGAAGTTCCCGGAGCGCCACGAGGCGTCCGCGTACAAGATGCCCTGGGGTATTGGCATGAGCTGGTTTGGTCTGGTCTTCTTCGCCGTCATGGTCTACGCCCTGAGCCTGTACCCGGACACCGCAATCGGCCTGGCGCTGACCCCCATCTGGTTTATCGCTCTGGCTATTGGCTACGAGATTCTGACCCGCCGCCACGCGGCGAAGCGTGCTCGTGCGCTGGCTGTTGAAAACGCTGCTGACAAGGCTGGTCAGAAGTAGTTTCTGTTCTTTCTGCGGCGTTTATGTAGTGTTTCTGCGGCGCTGTTGGTAAGCCCCGTTTCTGCATTCTTTTAGGATGCGGAGGCGGGGCTTTCGCGTGCCCTCGTGCCTGCCTGTTTACGTTCCGGGCGGCATTTTTTACACCGCTTGATATGACGTAAATAATAGAAACAGGTCACATTTTTGCCGTAAATCCTGTTTTCTTGCACTTAACACCTGTAGAATAACTATCCAAGTAGCTGTGAGGGCTCTCAGAAAAACTCCGCGTCAATCGATAGCGTGACACTTTCGAGCACCGCGCGGTAGCTGGTAGAGCCCCAGCCTCGCCCCGAAATCCGGGGACACCCCGCAAAGCAATGACCGCATATTCATGCACTAGCTATACCTCCTTAATCTTAATGATTCTCGTTACACTAGAGGTACATGCGGTACGGGGTACAACCGCTGAAAAGAGGACGTCGTGACTGAACAGAACAACGTCAGCCTGAATCCTAAAGCTCCCGAACAGGGAGAGCGACTGCACCGCGGTCTAAGCAACCGCCACATCCAGCTCATCGCCATCGGCGGTGCCATCGGCACGGGCCTGTTCATGGGCTCCGGCCGCGCTATCTCCATGGCGGGTCCCTCAGTTATTTTCGTGTACATGCTCATCGGCGCCGTCATCTTCCTGGTGCTGCGAGCTATGGGCGAGATTCTGCTCTCCAATCTGAGGTACAAGTCCTTCTCCGACTTCACCACCGACCTCGTCGGCCCCATGGCGGGCTTCTTCCTCGGCTGGTCCTACTGGTTCATGTGGGTGGTCACCGCCGTCGCGGACATCATCGCAATCGTCGGCTACCTGCACATGTGGTGGCCCGACCTGCAGGCATGGATCCCGGCGCTCGCCGTCATCGGCGTGCTGCTGACCCTGAACCTGGTCTCCGTGAAGAACTTCGGCGAAATCGAATTCTGGTTCTCCATGATTAAGATCGTCGCCATCGTCGCCCTGATTATCGTTGGCGGCGGCATGATCGCCGTCGGCTTCACCTCGCCCAGTGGTGCGCAGGCATCCGTCGCAAACCTCTGGAACGACGGCGGAATGTTCCCCAACCACCTGATTGGCTTCCTCGGTGCATTCCAGATTGCCGTCTTCGCGTTCATGGGCTCCGAGCTCGTCGGTACCACCGCCGCAGAAACCCAGGACCCCGAAAAGACCCTGCCCAAGGCAATTAACGCCGTGCCGGTACGTATTATGGTCTTCTACGTGGGCGCGCTCGCCGTCATCCTGATGGTCACCCCCTGGCGCCTGGTCAGCCCCGATAAGAGTCCCTTCGTCGCCATGTTCACTCTGGCGGGCCTGGGCATCGCCGCGCACATCATCAACTTCGTGGTGATTACCAGCGCAACCTCCTCGGCGAACTCCGGTATCTTCTCCACCTCGCGTATGGCATTCGGCCTGGCACGCGAGCGCAGTGCACCGCAGTTCCTGGGCAAGATTTCCAAGAACGGTGTGCCGCGTAACGCGCTGTTCCTTTCCGCCGTGATGCTGCTGTCCTCGATTGTGCTGCTCTACGCGGGTGACTCAATCTCTAGCGCGTTCAACCTGGTCACCACCGTGGCTGCGGTGCTCGTGATTTTTGCGTGGGCCATGATTATGGTCAGCTACCTGATGTACCGCAAGAAGTTCCCCTCGCGCCACAAGAAGTCGAAGTTCCGTCTGCCCGGCGGCCGTTTCTCCGCGTGGCTGGCGCTGGCGTTCTTCGCTTTCACCATTGGTGTGCTGACCATGAACGAGGAAACCCTCATGGGTCTGCTCGCGATGCCCGTCTGGTTCGTGATTCTGGGTATCGGCTGGGTCTTCAAGCGCCGTGCTGATGCCCGCCGCCACGAGGCGATTTCGACCCGCACCGCGCAGATTGCGATTGTGGAGGCGTCCGAGATTTTCTCGGCACGCTAAACACCCACGCTAAGCCACGCCGGCTATCGGTGCCGGTTATCTCGGTACCGGCTATCAGCGCATGCGTAAAGCCCGCGTCACCTACTCCTCATTGGGAGCGGGGGACGCGGGCTTTCGCTGTCTCCAGGGATGAATCCGAGAGGCTCTAGAGATGAACCCGAGAGGCTCGGGGGAGTGCGCTTAGAGGGGCGCCACCTCAGCCTCTTCGGCAAGCGGGTCGTTGTCGTCATCGGTGCGGTAGAAATCCCAGCGTTCACAACCGCAACCAGAACGCATCGCCTCAATGACGGCGGCAGCTGCCTCCAGCGGGTCGAGCGCGTGCAGATTCCACAGAGCATGCACCGGTACCGGGTGCCTCCAGCCGTGCTCCTGCAGGAACTCCGGGTCGAAGGCGGGCAGCGCCTCGACGGTGGGTTCGAGCTCGCAGAGGAAGCCGGTGGGGGAGCGGAAAACCGTCACCACGGGGGTCGGGTCGGCATCTTCCAGGCAGGCTCCGTCGAAGAAGTAGTAGGTGCTCAGGCGGCGGTTCCAGGCAAGCTGCGCGAGGCGTTCACCGAAGACTTCCACCGTCTGCTCCCACTGGGTGCGGTGGTACGCCGCAAGGTCGGTGTGGGCGGTCTGCACCACGCCGATGCCCTGCTCGGTGAGTTCGCGGGCGCTCAGACGCGCGGGCTCTGCCGGTTCCGCGGGAGCGTCCGCAGGGGAGACGTCCGGGGTATCCAACTCTGCTAGTTCTGCTTTGGTGAGCTCCGCGTTAGCCAGCTCAGCGTCAGCATTAGTCAGCTCAGCGTCGAGGAGCTCAAGCTCCTCAGCGGCGCCCGCCTCCACGGCAGCTGCGTTGGCTTCGTTCTTCGTCCACAGGCGCAGCTCGCGGGCAATCTGCGTGCGTCCGCGATGCAGAGTCGTCTGCCAGGAACCGAACTTGGCGCGTACCGCACCCAGCGGCGGCACCTGCTCAATGAGCGTGGGAATGGTAGACCAGTAGCCGTAGTTCAGCGCCGTCGGCTCGCGGTCGTAGCGGGCGCAATAGCTCAAAAAGAGGCTCAGAGTCTTCGGTGCAAAATCCTCGGGTACCGCCGCGGCGTCGATATACCACTCGTTCTCAAGCGCCTCCGCCGGGTAAATGCCGGTGCGGAGCATGCCCAGGGACCAGTCGCCGTCGCCGAGGTAATCGTTGACCGTCTGTGCGGGGGCAGGCCACGCGGATTCGCCCTCCATGCTGGAGGCGAGCAGGGTGTACAGGCTACCGCCCTCGGTGCCGATTTCTTTCACGCCTCGCTGCCGGATGTCCTCGAGGGTCTGCGCGTAGGCTTCTTCCTCCAGCTGGGAGTAGGGGTGTGCGGCAAGGTACTTGAGCGTTGCGCCAATCTTCGCCAGAACGTGTGCAATGTCTTCATTGTTGAAGTGGCGTGCCTCCAGCGCGGGCGGCAGGTCGTGAATAATATCGCAATCAAGAATCAGCGCCGTGTACTCGGGCTCCGGAGGCAGATCGTAGGCTTCCGCGAAAACGTACCAGAGGCCGCAGGCGAGCACCGTGTAGCTCGGGGCGTCTGCCGTGACCGGGCCAAACTGCCAGATGCCGGAGCTCAGCGCATAGTTCAGGTACTTCTTGTTGATGCGCGGGTACAGAAAGTTGAGGCGGCGGAGAACCTGGGTAGGGGTGAACCCCAGCGCGGCGAGTTCGGCGATGAGTTCCGCGTACTCGTCGTGAAAATCTAAGTAGCCCTCCGGAGCGTTTGATAGCGCGGCTTGTTCGCGCATGGGTCCCTCTTTCATCTGCGGGATGTGGCGGCACCTTGTCGTACCGTGCCGCCGAAACCCTGAATGTGTGCACGCAGACAAGGGCGTTTGCGTGGTGTGAGGCCACCCCTTATCTGCACGAATAAGAGATATTTTTTCAAAAAATATGCTCTTTTATCTAAATTTATCGCTGAAACTAAGCACTATTCAAATACGTGAACCCCTAACACGGTTTCTTACGGAAAGATGACAATATTTAGCGCACCCACAGGGCAAAATGTGCGTAAAGACTCGTAATCTGCACTAGAAGATGCGATAGAAAAATACGCTTACCCGCACCCGCACAGGCGAGCAAAATACGCCCCGCGCTGACTCTTTTCTCAGCATTACCGGCCAACCCATGAGCCGCGGCGAAATATGCGAAACTGGAAGGATGAGCGAACACCCCCTCCCGAGCAGCATCCGCCCGCGTGCGGATCGAGCTGCACACCCCGCGCCCAGCAGCGCCGCCGGCAACGAACCCAGCAGTGCCGCACACCGCGAAAAACACGAAACCGGCGGCAAGACTGAGCAGCCTGCCGAGCACCTCATCAACGCGCTCGCCGTAGAAACCGGTATCGCGCCGCACCGCATCCGCGCAGCCGTGGCGCTGCTTGACGCCGACAACTCCGTACCCTTCATCGCCCGCTACCGCAAAGAAGCAACGGGTGCACTCACCGACACCCAGCTGCGCACCATCCAGTCGCGCCTGGGTCAGCTCCGCGCCCTCGAAGAGCGCCGCAACCGCGTGCTCGAAGCGCTCACCGAACGCGCCGACGAAGGCCTCATCGACCCGCTCACCCTGCTGCAGTTGCGTTCCTCGCTCATGAACGCCGCCACCATCGCAGACGTGAACGCCATCTACGCCCCGTACCGCAGCGAGCGTGTGACCCGCGCCCAGATGGCGCGTGCCGCCGGGCTTGATTCCCTCGTCGAAGACCTGCTGGAGGTGCCCCTCGCCGAGGCGCACGCCATCGCCGCCGCATACATTACCGACGGCACCGAAGACAATGGGGACGACGAGGGCGACGAGGACGAGAGCATTGAGGTTGCAGAGGTGAACGAAGCCCTGCAGATTCACAGTGCCGAAGAGGCCCTTGACGGTGCCCGTGCGATCCTGGTTGACCGCGCCCTCACCGACCCGGTGCTGAGCGAAAAGCTCCTCAAGCGCCTGCGTGAAGGCGGCGTGATTGAGTCCCGCGTGATTGCAGGTCAGGAAAGCATCGGCGCGAAGTTCTCCGACTATTTCGCCTTCTCGGACCGTATTCGTTCCATTCCGCCGCACCGCGTGCTGGCGCTGCACCGCGCCAAGGACGCCGGCGTGGTACGCCTCAAGGTGGATGTGGCACCCGCCCCCGTGGCGCTCAGCCGCCTGCGCGGTGCCGCCCGCGCCGAAGCTGAGGCCGCCGCCGAAAATTACGAGAACGTCCGTTCTGCATACGAGCGTGAAGTTGCCGCCGCGCTACGCATCCCCGTGCAGGTGCTTAACACCGTCGACGACGAAGACCGCGTACTCGGCTGGCTCGCCGCCACCGTGCGCACCGCATGGCGCAGCCACCTGCGCCCGCGCCTCGCCGAACGCATCCGCCACCAGCTACTCAACGCCGCCGCACAGCACGCGACCGAGGTGTTCGCCTCCAACCTGCGCGATATTCTGCTCGCCGCACCCGCCGGACACAAGACCACCCTCGGCCTGGACCCGGGCCTGCGCCACGGCGTGAAATACGCCGTAGTCGACGGCACCGGTGAGCCGCTGCGCGTGGGCACCGTCTACCCGCACGCCCCGCGCAACCAGTGGGCAGAAGCACTGCGCGAGCTCGCCGCCGCCTGCCGCGAGCACGGCGTGGAACTCATCGCCATCGGCAACGGCACCGCAAGCCGCGAAACCGACAAGCTCGCCAGCGAACTGATCCGCACCCTGCGCGAGGAAGGCGTAGAAGCACCCCAGAAGGTGACCGTCTCCGAGGCAGGCGCCTCCGTCTACTCCGCCTCCGCCCTCGCTGCCGCCGAGCTGCCTGACTACGACGTGACCGTACGCGGCGCCGTCTCCATTGCCCGCCGCCTGCAAGATCCGCTCGCCGAGCTCGTCAAAATCGACCCGCAGTCCATCGGCGTGGGCCAGTACCAGCACGACGTGCCGCCCGCCGCCCTGCGCCGCGCCCTCAACGACACCGTCGAAGACTGCGTGAACGCCGTGGGAGTGAACCTCAACAGCGCCTCCGTGCAGCTGCTCGCGCACGTGGCGGGAGTGGGCACCGCAACTGCCGAACGCATCGTTGCCTACCGCACCGAACACGGCCCCTTCGCGAACCGTCAGCAGCTGCTGAACGTGCCGCGACTGGGGGCGAAAACCTTCCGCCAGGGGGCAGGATTCATCCGCATCCGCGGCGGTGAGGAGCCGCTGGACGCCTCCGCGGTGCACCCGGAAGCTTACCCGCTCGCGCGCCGCATTATTGCCGACGCGCAGGCACGCAATGGCGCCCACTGGGTTACCGGCGCCCTGGGCACTTCGGACGGAACCGACCCGCTTGCCGGGTTGAATCCCGCCGACTACGTGCAGGACAGCGATACTCAGGCGAGCGCGGACGAAGGTACCGCCGGTGTGTACACGGTCGAGGACATCTTCGCCGAGCTGCGACGCCCCGGCCTGGATCCGCGCGGTAGCTTCCGCACCGCCCGCTTCTCCGAGTCCGTCTCGCACTTCGAGGACGTGCGCCCCGGCATGGTGCTCGAAGGTACCGTCTCGAACGTGGCGGCATTCGGCGCGTTCGTGGATATTGGTGTGCACCAGGACGGCCTCGTGCACATCTCGCAGATGAGCCGCGGCTACGTGGCGAACCCGCACGATATTGTGCGCAGCGGCGACATTGTGCAGGTGCGCGTGGTGGAGGTTGACCCGGTACGCCGCCGCATCTCCCTCTCCCTGCTGGTGGAGGACGAGAACTAGCGGGGGAGAGCGCGAGCGTTCGCTGACCTGTTGCGCAATCCGCGAATGATCATTCTCTAAAACCTTAGCTCCCGCAAGAGCACACATAAAGCCCCGACAAGCACTAACTGTGCCTGTCGGGGCTTTATGTAGGTTCGATTCGAGCTCTACGCCCGAGCTGCACCTTAGAAGTCGATGTTCGCCGGGTCAGCGCCAATACGACCCTCGGGGGTGGAAAGCGCATCCACAGCCGCGATGTCCTCGGCGGTCAGCTTCACGTTCACCGACGCCAGGTTCTCCTCAATGCGGGAGGGGGTCACAGACTTCGGGATAGCCACGGTGCCCTTAGCCAGGTGCCACGCCAGCACGACCTGCGCGGGGGTCGCGCCGTGGCGCTCCGCGATCTCAGCCAGTACGGGGTTCTGCAGCAGATCGCTACCATTGCCCAGCGGGCTCCACGCCTGAGTCGCGATGCCGTACCCGGCGTGAACGGCGCGCAGCGCCTCCTGCGAGAAATAGGGGTGCAGCTCAATCTGGTGGATAACCGGAACCACGCCGGTCTCCTCGATAATCTCGCGCAGCTGCTCCTCGGGGAAGTTCGAAACACCAATCGAACGGACCTTACCCTGCTTCTGCAGCTCAATCAGCGCACGCCAGGAATCCAGGTACAGGCCCTGCTGCGGCTTAGCCCAGTGAATCAGGTACAGGTCAACGTAGTCGGTGCCCAGCTTCTTTAGGGACGCCTCGAACGCCTCAAAAGCGCTCTCGTAGCCCTGGTCGGAGTTCCACAGCTTAGTGGTGAGGAAGATGTCCTCACGAGCCACGTCGGAGTTAGCGATAGCGCGGCCTACGCCCGCCTCATTGCCATAAATAGCGGCGGTGTCGATGTGGCGGTAGCCGGTCTCCAGGGCGGTGCCCACGACCTTCTCGGCGACCTCGTCCTCAACCTGCCATACGCCGTAGCCCAGCTGCGGAATGGATCGGCCGTCGTTGAACTTTACGTTGGGTACGTTGTAGCTCATGATGCTCCTTTGGAATCTATGGGGAGGCGGCGCCTCCGTAAGCAGTCCTACAAGGCTACGCCCCAGAGCCCCCGTTGAGAAGAGCCGGGCCAGAATCGGGCGTGAATCTAGCCCGAGGCGTAACCAGATGACAAAAAATGACGGGTGCCAGACACCTCCTCAGACTCGAGGACGGCTACCGCTCGGGCTGGAAGGCGGCTATCGCTCGACAGCCGGCGCAAACAGCTCACGCACATCCTCAGCCGTCACCGCCGCGGAGGCGAACTCACCCTCACCGACCACCGCATCGAAGAGCGCCGCCTTCGACTCCTTGAGTTGCATGACCTTCTCCTCAATCGTGCCCTCGGCGACCAGACGGTAGACGTGCACCTCCTTGTCCTGGCCGATGCGGTGAATACGGTCCACCGCCTGCTGCTCGGCGGCGGGGTTCCACCACGGATCCATGATGAACACGTGGTCCGCCTCGGTCAGGTTCAGACCGAAACCGCCAGCCTTGAGCGAAATGAGGAACACCGGCTCCTGACCGCTCGTGAACGCCTCGATGACCTCGGCGCGGTTGCGGGTCGAACCGTCCAGGTACAGGTGGCCGATGCCCTCCTCAGCCAGGCGCGCCGAAATGCTCTTGAGATAGCCGGTGAACTGGCTGAACACCAGCACACGGTGGCCCTTCTCGAGCAGGTCGGGTAGCTGCTGAACCAGGTAGTCGCGCTTGACCGACGACACCCCGGCGTAGGCGTCCGGATCAATCAGCGCGGCATCAAGCGCCAGGCGGCGTAGCAGAGTCAGCGACTGGAAGATCGTGAACCGGTTCTTATCCATATCCTCCAGCAGACCCAGCACCTTCTGGCGTTCACGCTGCAGATGCGTGTCATAGATGCGGCGGTGACCGGGAGCCAGCGGCAGGTTCACGCGCGTATCGTTCTTCGCCGGAAGCTCCGCTGCCACCAGCTCCTTGGTGCGGCGCAGCATGAGCGGGCGGATGCGCCGGCGCAGACGAGCAGCCGTCGCCGCGGCGTGCGCCGGGTCCTCGCCGGACTCCGCCGGGCGAGCGTACAGGTCACGGAACGCACGGGCGGAGGGGAACAGGCCGTCCGCCACAATCGCCAGCAGCGCCCACAGCTCCATGAGATTGTTCTCAATGGGCGTGCCAGTCATCGCAATCTTGGTGCGGGCGGGCATCGTGCGGGCGATGGACCAGGCGCGGGTGCCGGTGTTTTTGACGAATTGCGCCTCATCCAGCAGGAGCGCACCCCAGCCTTCGGGGGCGGACTGCTCGCCCGTGTGCTCGTCAACGGCGCCGCCCAGCGTGCGGGCGTAGCCGGTGTATGCGTCCTCGTCCATGCGCAGTAGTGTGTAGCTGGTCAGCACCAGGTGAGCCCCGGCGATGCGCTCAGCCAGCGGGGTCTTACCGGCGGTGGTTTCGGTGATGGTCACGACCTTCGCCTCGGGCAGGAAACGTTCCGCCTCCGCCGCCCAGTTGGTGATGACGGAGGTCGGCGCAACCACGAGGAAGGGTGCGAACGGCTCGATGCTCTCACCGCGCTCGGTGGTACGTTCGGATGTGGCACGTTCGGAGGCGGCACGGTGCTCCTCAATCGCGTGGGCGAGCAGTGCGAGAGCCTGCACGGTCTTACCCAGACCCATATCGTCGGCGAGAATACCGCCCAGACGCTGCTCGTACAGGAAGGACAGCCACTGGAAACCCTCCACCTGGTAGGGGCGTAGGGTCGCCTGCAGGCCGGTGGGTACCGGGCAGCTCGGAATAATCTGGCGGGAAGTCTTCTTGCGAGAGGTCTTCTGGAGTGCGGGGGAATCCTGAATATCCTTGTCAGATGCTTTTTCGGCACCCTTTTCGGAGTTCTCTTTGGCGCTCTCTTCGGCATCATCCAGGCCCTCAACCAGCTCCAGCAGTGAACGCACCTGAGCATCCCACCGCGCGGTCGTATGCACGCTCGCCGCCAGCGACTCCAGCTCAGAGAACAGCCCCGCCTGGTGACGGTTAATGCGCAGCTCACCGCCCGCATCGTCGAGTTCGCGAGCCTCCGCGATGAGGGTGCGCAGGGTCTTAAACTCGGGTCGACGCAGCGAGAAATAGGTGCCGTTACCGAGCAGAATACGGTCCGCCCCGCGGTCGAGCGCCTCAAAAATCTGTGCGAACGGCACGGTCCAATTATTGACCTTCACCGCAATGCCCAGGCCGAACCAGTCGCGAGAATTGCCCTCGCTCACGGTGATTTCAATCAGCGCGTCGGTTGCCTCCACGAACTCCGGTGGGGTGCCGTTAAAACGCACCTGAACAGCGGAAACACGGCGAAGCTTCGGCAGAATCGCGCTGAGCAGCTCGCGGGTTTCCCAGCCTTCGATGCGGCGCTCCTCCAGCCCGGAAAGCGCCGGGTGAGCGGCAAGAATGGCGCGCACCGAACGCAGTACGCGCGCCTCAAAACGCTCATCACGAATCTCGCCGCCCTCTTCACCGGGGTAACCGAAAACGGGCAGGGAGTACACATCGGAGGCACCCGCAGAATCCTGTGCGCTCGCCTCCTCTGCGCTGTCCTCCGCGAAGGGGTTCAGCGGGTACTCCCAACGCCAGCTCAGCTGCGCGTCGTGGCGTACCTGCTCGTCAAAGCTGATTTCAAGCACCAGATGCGGCGGCTTCACGCGCGGCAGCGCCAACGCCGGATCGGGGGTCAGCGAGGGAATAGAGCGGCTGAGTGCGGGCAGATACTCCTTCTGGAACGTGGCGCGTTCCGCGGCGGGAATGTGCACGGTTCCGGCGCTAATGAGCGATTCGGAGGCGGCATCGAGCGGCTCAACCAGGGGGATGAGCGCCAGCTCCACGCCCTCGGGCAGTTCGGGCACGGCGGGGGAGTAGCGCACCCGTTCACCCTGCGCCGGGTTATTCTGCGCCGGGGCAATCGTCGGTGCGCTATTCTCAGCTTCCTCAGCCGGTGCCTCCTGCGCGTCCTTTTGCACGAAGGACTCGCGCCCCACTTCATCCAGTGCGCCGGGGCGCGCGGTCTTCCAGTGCACCGCCTTTGCCGCCTGTTCGTACTCCTGCTGGGCGAGCCCGCCCAGGGCAAAGAAGCCGGTGCGCGGGGTGCCGATGGGATGGCAGTGGGCGGCGGGCAGCCAGAGCTGGCGCAGTAGTTCGCCTTCGCGTCCTTCCCAGCTGAGCGCGGCTTGAAGCTGCAGCCCGGCGCCTTCCGCGTGTTTCTCTTCGCTGGCGTGCAGGCGCACCTGTGCGGGGCTCAGCACGGCGTAGTTTACCTCGCGGCCGTTGACGAGCAGGGGTAGACCAATATCCTCCGCGCGGGCGAGTACATCCCAGAGCAGAGTGGAGGCAGAAGCGCTAATCGAGATCCAGTCGCGGTGCGAGGAGTACATGTTCTGCCAGGGGCGGGCAATCGAGTAGAGCTCGGCGAAGAACCGTTCGTGTTCGGGGTAGATTTCGTGCCGCCCGACGGGTCCGCCCACGCTGGATGCGAAGGTTTCCCAGCTGAGCCCGCCCTTGATCCAGCGCCCGGTTTTGGATGCCATGAGCGGTCGGGCGAGCAGGTTAATGCTGGGGGTTGCGCCGGGCATATTGCGGCCGCGCGCGTAGGAGCCGGAGACGCTCAGCGAGAAATCCAGGGCACCGCTCACGCGCATCGAATCGATGCCCGCAAGGTCCTGACGTGCGGAAAGAATGGAGGAGAGGTCGCGCCGCCATGCCGAGATTTTGGTGGCGGATGCCTTTGCCTGCAGGCTCGGGGAGGCGCCTAGCTCGTTGAGCGCAAAGCTTCCCTGGGGGTTTTCAGGCTCGGCAGTCGCTGCATCGGGCGCGGGCAGTTTCGCCGCAGTGGTGAGCGCACCGGAGGCGCGCAGCGCCGCAAGCGGGTCGGCGGATTTCTTCGCCTCCGCAACGTCCGCGCTCTTTGAATCTGCGGATCCCTTTGCCTCTGCCGCCTCCTTTGCCGCGGCACCGGGTACGCCGACCGGTCTGGGGTGTTCGCTGAGTGCCTTTTTCGCTACGGAGGCGCGGTCGAGCGCGGTGAGCATGAGCGCTACGGCGTGCTTGCAGTCGGTGAGCACGGGGCAGGTGCAGCGGGCGGTGAAGGTTGCGGAGCCGCTGACGGCGGGGAAGAAGCGAACGGTCACTTCGTAGGGGATGATGGTGCTTCCGTTGACGAGCCCGGTGAGGGTTCGCTCGTCTTCATCGTAGCTGTAGCGGATGACTTCGCGGTTGCGCTGGTAGGCGACGCCGCGCTGGTAGGTGCGGTGCCCGGCCTGGCGAATGATCTGCGGTACGGTGACGGGAATTTCGGGGAAGGGGTTGTTGGCGCTCACCAGCTCATTATCGCGTATTGTGCGGGTATGCGCCTTGTTGCCGGTCATTTGCTGGCGGCTGCCGGGCTGACTGTTGGATTGACTGTCGGGTTGGTTGCTGGGGCGACTATTGAGCGGTGGTTTGGGGCGTATTTCGTATTTTTGGCGGGGAGTTTTTGACGCATAAAAACACCGGTATTCACATAAGATATTCCGCACCGTATCAAAAATTCACACCATTTAAAACGTTCCCACAAGCCAAAATGCTAATAATCTAAATCTCTTTCACAAAACGCTTTACTTAACTTGAGAAAATGCTGTAAGCTAAACCCAGCTTCAAGAGTTTCGACTGATAAGCTCCGACTATGGTCGAACGCCAACCCCATGTTCACGGGTGGCTCGGATGACGAAGCGGTTTGTATTCACCACCGGAATAACCGGTGGTAATTGGTACAGACAAGAGCAACGCGAAAGGATCGCGCCACTCACGGCGCAGGTTGTCACATGTACAACGGCTCTGCAACCGAAGCAGCAATCTCTCTGAACCCCTCCCGCTCCTACCAGGAAAGCCTGCGTGCCGCAGCTGTCCCCGCGCGAGGCGGATACACCGCAGTCAGCATTGACGATTACTCCCGCATTTCTTCTAAGCGCGACGAGTTCCTGAACTTCCTTCTTCTGCCGAACCCCGAGGGCATCCCCGCTATTGAGTACGCCGGTCTGCGCGTAGCGTAGCATTAGGGGTATGAATTTCTCCGGTATGCTCCTGGACTCCGACGTTCTTGCGGAGATCCGTAAGGCGGATCCAGACCCCGCCGTGGTCGCTTTTCTGCGCCGCCGCTCGTTCCGGCACATGTACATTTCTGTGCTGAGCATTGGCGAGCTGAAGGGCCTGTACCCCTACCCGGAAACTGATCGCTGGATTACCGAACTTCTTGAGCGCTTTGGCGACCACGTTATTAATGTGGATGCGCATGTGAGCCTCGAGTGGGCTGGTCGTCAGGCGCCGCTCGGTGTGCATGCCGTGGGTCGTGATGATGCCGGTCCGCTGCCTACCGCCGCCCTGGAGGGTCTGATGGCGGCGAGCGCGAGTGCCTATGATTTGGAGCTGATTTCTTCTAAGGCTCAGGTGTACCGCGCCTGGGGTGTTCAGGCTTCCAACCCGTGGACTGAGGATTAAAACTTTGCCGGATGCGCGTCCTCGCGTGCATCCCTGTGTGAATAGTTGTGAGAACCCGCTTTCGAGTGTTAATCGGAGGCGGGTTTCGTCGTTAATTCGTGGCATGATTGAAGGACGATGAAAAGCACCTCACCTATCTCGCGTTATTCCATGCCCATGCCTCTGTGGCTTCAGGGTGTTGTTGAGCTAATTGTTACTGCCCTGTTCTCTGCTGTTGCCGTGTTTGCGGCGATGTCTGCCGTGTGGGCGACCAAGGGTTTTGGCGACATGGAGTTCTCCTCCGTGGCCGCCATGTCGGCGCACCTGTGGCTTCTGATTCACGGTGTTCCCCTGGATCTTGCGGCTGCTTTTGGTGCTTCTGCCGGCACGATGACGCTGGTGCCGCTGGGTTTGAGTATTCTGCCGCTGCTGCTCTGTTATCGTTCGGGTCGTCGCTTGGCGCGTGCCTCGTATGAGGGTGAGTTTTTGATTCCGGTGCTGTCCGGTTCGGTGACCTATGCGCTGATTAGTTCGGCGATGTACGGTTGGGCGAGTCCGCATCCTCAGCCTCTTCAGGCGTTGAATGCTGCCCTGGTGCCTTTGGGTATTGTGGTGGCTGGTCTGATGTGGGGTGGCTACCGTGAGGCGCGTTCGCTCTCGCGCATGGTGGGTGTTGATACTGCGGAGCAGATTTCGCAGATGAGTCAGTATTCGCGTTGGGCGGGTTCGTACGCGTGGGCTGTGGTGCGTGCTGCGGTGGTTGCTTTTGTGGCGCTGATTGGTCTGGGTGCGGTGCTTTTGGGTATCGGTATTTTGGCGGGCTGGTCGCAGATCGTTGCCACCTACCAGGAGCTGCACGCGGGCGCTGTGGGTGATACTGCGGTGACTCTGCTGCAGCTGGGTTTCTTGCCGAACCTGGTAATCTACGCGATTGCGTGGTCGACCGGTGCCGGTTTCTCCTTTGGTGCGGGCACCTCGGTTGGTTTGACCAGTAGCGATGCTGGTACTTTGCCGATGCTTCCGATTTTGGGCGCTGTGCCCGAGTCGTTGGGCACATTTGGTCTGGTGGGTTTGCTGGTGCCACTGGTTGCCGGTGCGATTGCTGGCTGGTGGTTCTTGCGTGAGGGTGAGGATCACCTGGATGAGTGGGTTGCTCTGAAGGTTCCGTTCCGCCCGCTGTCTGCGCTGATTTCTGCAGTGGTGCTGGGTGTGATGACCGGTATTATGACGTCGTTTGGTGCCCTGTGGCTGGGCTGGATTTCGTACGGTTCTCTGGGCATTGGTCGTTTTACGGAGGTTGGTGCTGAGCCGCTGACTTTTGCGGCGCATACCGCGTTGACGGTGGGTGCCGGCGTGACTTTCGGTATGTTGCTGAGCCGTGCCCTGGTGCCGGATAGCAGCCGTGAGCTGCCTCGTTTTGCGGATGAGCGCCCGAACCTGGGTGAGCGTCTGATGAGTTTTACTGCTTCGGCCCGTGAGCGTTTTGCACAGGGCCGTGAGCGTTTTGCGGAGCGTCGTGAGCAGCGTGCCCAGGAGCGTGCGGAACGTGCACAGCGTGAGGCTGAGGAAGCCGCTGAGCGTGAAGCTGAAGAGGCGGCTGCGCGTGAAGCCGCTGAGCGTGAAGCTGAGGAGGCGGCACGTGCGCAGGCTTCCGAGCACGTTGCTGAGCCCGAGCGGTCTGTAGCATCTGAGCAGTCTGTTGTATCTGAGGTGGCGACCGGTCACGTTCCGGTGCATCCGCAGGAGCCTGTGGTTGCCGTCCCCGTGGAGGCGACCGAACAGCTGGCGCAGCGTGCGGCGGCGGATGCTTTCGCTGAGATTGTTGCAGAGCGCGAAGAGGCGGCTGAAGAGCCCGCCTCCGAAGAGGCTACTGCCGAAGAGAGCCCCGCTGAGCAGTACGAGCCGATTGAGGCCGTTCAGCAGGTCGATTACCTGCACTCTGCCCATGCTGACTCTGCGCAGGCGGAGGATTACGAGAGCATTGAAGCATCTGTTGAGCCTGCCTCGCACACCGAGTATGAGCGCAACACCTACGATCCCGCCGTGTACGCTCATGACCCCTCCGAGGAGGAGACTCGCGACCTGATTCAGGAGCCCGTCTACGAGACTGCCGAACCTGTGGCTACTGAGCGTGAGAACGCTGTTGAAGAGCCCGCGGAGCAGGCGCCGCGTTCGAAGGGCCGCGCGAGCCGCATTATGGCGTACTTCGGCTTTGGTATTGAACAGCCTGCCGCAGCGCAAGGTGCCGAGCCGACTGAGGGTTCCCACGCTGAACCCGCCTCGCAGGATTCCGCTCAGGACCGCGCACACGAGCGCGCGCAGAAGCGCGAGGCGAAGAAGGCGGCTAAGGCGGCACGCAAGAAGCAGAAGAACGACCTAGAGCGTGATTTTGTGGATCGCGAGCTGGATGTCCTCTCTGCCGATCAGGCGATGAGCCGCATCTTTGAGGTTCGTAGCCAGACCGGCATCCTTCCGCTGGTGACCGATGAGGCGTCTACCGTGGAGCTGCCCCCGCTGGATGTCAGCTCCTCGAAGTCCCAGGGCTCTAATGCGCAGGGTTCTAACGCCCGCAAGAAGAACTAGCGCGCAGAACCCCTAACGAGCTGCAGAAGAGCTAGAGCTGGACGTGCCGGTGAGCTTGTCCATCGTGCCCTGGAACTTCTGGTCGCAGGTGTACATATCGGTCTGGGTCAGCGCGGCGGCGCGGCACTCACGGTACTCCTGAGCGCCGGGCATGAGTGCAAGACCAATGCCGCCGAGCAGGGTCATCGCGCCGTAGATAATGCTGACGCCCGCGGCAATGTAGAAGAACCAGGGGCCGCGGTAGACGGCGGTGCGCACGATCGCAATAATGCTCAGGGTAATGCCGGCGAGCGCGAAGATGAAGAGCGCCAAGAAAAGCGGCATCGTGGAGAGCACGAAGGAAGACGCCGCAAAAATCACCAGCGCGGCAGCGATCAGCATGAGCGAGGTGCGAATATTCGCTTTCTGCTGTTCGATGGGGTCGATAGGCTTGCGCGGCTTCTTGCCCTGAGGTCCCCGAGGCTGCGGCATCATGTTCTGCGGTGCCTGCTGCGGCGCTCGCGGCGGAACCTGCTGGTTCTGCGGCGTGCCGTTGTTCGGGGTGGGCTGCTGCGGTGCGTTGTTCGGGGTGCTCTGCGGGGTGTTCTGCGGGGTGTTCTGCGGGGTGTTCTGCGGGGGAGTAGACATACCTATAAGGGTACCGTCCCGTGCGCCCGCGACCTATTGAGTATGCGGCCTATTGAGTTCGCGACCTGTTGAGTTTGCGCCCAGCAAACCCCGGTGAAGCCCCATGAACCCCCATGAACTCCAGCGAACCCCGGTGAGGATTCATCCCGCCGGGGTTTCTTTGTGCTCACCTTTTGGGCTTTGGGCCTGTTGTGAACCTCTTACCCCTTTGGATAAGGGTGTGAGACGGGTTATACTAGTCGGGTGCGAATTGTGGTTATGGTATCCGGCTCCGGAACGAATCTTCAGTCCATCCTCGACGCTGTAGCAGCGGGCGAGCTTCCCCTCGACATTGCGGCAGTGGGCGCCGACAAGCCCTGTCTGGGTATTGAACGCGCCCAGGCGGCGGGTGTACCCACCTTCCTGGTGCAGCCCGGCGACTACGCCGACCGCCCCTCCTGGAACCGCGCGCTGGAAGAAAAGATCGCTTCCTACGACCCCGATTACATTGTGTTCGCCGGCTTCATGCGCATTGTTGACGCGCAGCTGGTCGAGCGTTTCAGCAACCGCATTATTAACACCCACCCCGCCCTGCTGCCCTCCTTCCCGGGTGCGCACGGCGTGCGTGACGCCCTGGCGCACGGTGTGAAGATTACCGGCCTGACCGTCCACTTTGTGGATGCGGGCGTTGACACCGGCCCCATCCTCGCGCAGGCGGCAGTGCCTGTTCTGGACGACGATACCGAAGAGACCCTGCACGAACGCATTAAGGTGCAGGAGCGCCGCCTGCTCGTGCAGACCATCGCGTCTCTCGCTGAATCCCACGGTGCTGCATCTGACGGCGCTGAATCCCGCGGTACTGCATCTGACAGCTAATTCCGTCCACTAAACTTTTCGCGGCGGAATGAGCCGAGCTCAAACCCCGCCGCCCACACACGTTCCGTTGTGCCCATTTGACGCGCTCACCTTAGCGTCACGCACAGCGGCGGGGAATACCCCCACACATATCCTGTCTATCCGGGCAGGCTACGTCCATCCACCAGCTGTGCCGCCGAGAACCGGCGCACGTCTAAAGCATCGGAGTATTTGTGTCTCTCATTGAGC
This sequence comes from Rothia sp. HMSC071C12, assembly GCF_001813895.1. Taxonomy (NCBI): domain Bacteria; kingdom Bacillati; phylum Actinomycetota; class Actinomycetes; order Micrococcales; family Micrococcaceae; genus Rothia; species Rothia sp. HMSC071C12. The sequence continues at coordinate 163,804 of NZ_KV814370.1, read as the reverse complement.
TCGATCGCGTGCCCCTGCGCCGCGCCCTCATTTCCGTCTACGACAAGACCGGTCTGGAGGAGTTCGCCCGCGGCCTGCACGAGGCTGGCGTCGCGCTGGTCTCCACCGGCTCCACTGCATCCACCATCGCGGCAGCAGGCGTACCCGTCACCGAGGTCACCGAAGTGACCGGTTTCCCCGAGTGCCTCGAGGGCCGCGTGAAGACCCTGCACCCGCGCATCCACGCCGGTATTCTGGCTGACCGCCGCAAGCAGGAGCACATCGACACCCTTGAAGAGCTGGACGTTGAGGCGTTCGACCTGGTGGTTGTGAACCTGTACCCCTTCGTTGAGACCGTCGCATCCGGTGCCGATCAGGACGCCATCATCGAGAAGATCGACATTGGTGGCCCCTCCATGGTTCGCGCTGCCGCGAAGAACCACGACGCCGTCGCAATTGTTGTGGACCCCGCCGACTACGCGCGCACCGTTGAGGCCGCTAAGAACGGTGGCTTCTCCCTGGACGAGCGCCGCCGCCTTGCCGCTGGCGCATTCGCCCACACCGCCGCATACGACACCGCTGTGGCTACCTGGACCGCATCCCAGTTCCTGCAGGATGAGGATGCTAACTTCTGGCCCCCGTACGCTGGCCTGGGCTTTGAGCGCAGCGAGACCCTGCGTTACGGCGAGAACCCGCACCAGCGTGCCGCCCTGTACGTTGACCCCGCCGCTGCCCCCGGTATTGCTCAGGCGGAGCAGCTGCACGGTAAGGCGATGAGCTACAACAACTACGTTGATGCTGACGCCGCTCTGCGTGCCGCTTACGACTTCGACGAGCCGGCTGTTGCCGTTATCAAGCACAACAACCCCTGCGGTATTGCTGTGGCAACCCCCGGCGCGGCTGACCCGATTGCGGACGCTCACGCGAAGGCGCACGCATGCGACCCGCTGTCCGCATACGGTGGCGTGATTGCCGCTAACCGCCCGGTGACCGCCGCTATGGCTCAGACCGTCAAGGGCATCTTCACCGAGGTTGTCGTGGCTCCCGGCTTCGAGCCCGAGGCGCTGGAGATCCTGCGCGAGAAGAAGAACCTGCGCCTGCTGGTTCTGCCCGAGAACTTCGCCCGTGAGGCTATCGAGTACCGCCCCATTTCCGGTGGCGCACTCTTCCAGGAGGCTGACCGCCTGCAGGCTGAGGGTGACGACCCGAAGAACTGGACCCTGGTCGCCGGTGAGGCAGCTGACGAGGCAACCCTGCGCGACCTCGAGTTCGCCTGGCGTGCACTGCGTTCGCCCAAGTCCAACGCTATTCTGCTTGCCGATAACGGTGCCGCAGTGGGCATCGGCATGGGCCAGGTGAACCGCGTGGACTCCTGCAAGCTCTCGGTGGAGCGCGCGAACACCCTCGGCGGTGAAGGTAACGAGCGTGCCCGCGGTGCGGTTGCCGCATCCGACGCGTTCTTCCCCTTCGCTGACGGCCTGCAGGTTCTGCTGGACGCCGGTGTGCGTGCCGTCGTGCACCCGGGCGGTTCGATCCGCGACGAGGAAGTTATCGAGGCGGCTAAGGCTGCTGGCGTGACCATGTACCTGACCGGTACCCGCCACTTCTTCCACTAAACACGTGTAGCGGGCTCAGTACGCGCTGAGCTACCTGCTGTGAGCGGGGCATCCTGGGGTAAACCCGGGGTGCCCCGCTTTTATACCGGGTGCCCGTGCATCCGTATTGTGGGCAGCCGTATTTATAGAATTTTTGCTCTATTTTGCGCCGGATTTACGCATGAGGGCGCGTTAACGGCGACCAGGATGCGCACGGATTGGCTAAAAGTTCGCTAGGATTAGGTTGTGCCTAAAGTCAGCGAAGAATACAAAAAGAACAGGCGTTCTCAGATTGTAGAGACCGCCCGCGAATGCTTCATCAAGCACGGTTATCAGAAGGCTTCGATGAGCGACATTATTGCGGCCACCGGCCTGTCTGCTGGAGCGATTTATAACCACTTCTCCTCCAAGGATGAGATCATCCTGGCGGCAGCCCGCATGGACATGGCGCCCTTCGACCGCATCCGCGCCGAACAGCCCTGGGACTACGTGTTCGGGTGCCTGAAGGTGCTGGACACCCCCAAGATTCGCCGTCACCTGCTCGTCACCTGGGGCGAGGCCGTGGCAATGCCGCAGCTGGCAACCGTGGTGTCTGAGCAGCTGAGCTACCTGCGCGATCAGTCCCTGGAACGCTACCGCGCCTGGGGTGCCGCTGAGCTGGACTTCACCGAAGAGGAGCTTGAAGAGTGGCTGACCGTTATCGGTGCCGCGGTACTGTCGGTGCTGACCGGTTACGTGGTGCAGACCCAGCTGGTGGCTGGCGGTAAGAAGGAGAGCGCTCGCGAGTCGTACCTGGAGTATGCTTCCGCTATCCTGCGTCAGGCATAGGGTTTGTAGACCCGCTTAACCGCCCCGATCAGCCTAAAGAGCGGTTTGTATGCCCCTCACCGGTGTCGCGCCGACGCCGTAAAAACTTCATCGTGATGCTTTGTAAAGCCCGTTTTTCTTCTCGAAGGAAAGCGGGCTTTACGGTATTATGAGGTGTAGCTCATATTTTTTCATTCAGGGTTTTCAACTGGAGGCGCCCGCCGCCTCCTGAAGACCGCCCGGCGCCCGCCGCGGCAACCCCGATGATGAGCGACCGAAGATAACGCAAAAACACTCCCAGGAGCGTAATGTCCGAGCAGAAGATCCTCGAGATGCCCCTCGCCGACCTCGACCCCGAGGTTGCAGAAGCCATTGAGCTGGAGCGCAAGCGCCAGCAGAATACCCTCGAGATGATTGCATCCGAGAACTTCGTCCCCCGTGCCGTCCTCGAAAGCCAGGGCTCGGTACTGACCAACAAGTACGCTGAGGGTTACCCCGGCCGCCGCTACTACGGCGGCTGCGAATTCGTTGACATCGTTGAGTCCCTCGCTATTTCCCGCGTGAAGGAACTCTTCGGTGCAGAGCACGCTAACGTTCAGCCGCACTCCGGTGCGCAGGCGAACAACGCCGTCATGCACGCACTGCTGAACCCCGGCGACACCATCATGGGTCTGTCCCTGGCACACGGTGGCCACCTGACCCACGGCATGAAGCTGAACGTCTCCGGCAAGCTGTACCACGTTGTGGCGTACGGTGTGGACGAGTCCGGTCGCGTTGACATGGAGCAGGTGCGTGAACTGGCTCTGGCTGAGCGCCCCAAGCTGATTATTGCCGGCTGGTCCGCGTACCCCCGTCAGCTGGACTTCGCTGCGTTCCGCGCGATTGCTGACGAAATCGGCGCGTACCTGTGGGTGGACATGGCTCACTTCGCGGGCCTGGTGGCTGCGGGTCTGCACCCGAACCCCGTCCCGCACGCACACGTGGTCTCCTCCACCGTGCACAAGACCCTGGGCGGCCCCCGCTCCGGCTTCATCCTCTGCACCGAGGAGCTGAAGAAGAAGATTGACTCCGCTGTGTTCCCCGGCCAGCAGGGCGGCCCGCTCATGCACGTGATCGCTGCGAAGGCTACCGCGTTCAAGGTCGCCGCATCTGACGCGTTCAAGGACCGCCAGAAGCGCACCGTTGAGGGCGCACAGATCCTGGCGAACCGCCTGCTGCAGCAGGACGTGAAGGACGCCGGCGTTGCGATTGCTTCCGGCGGTACCGACGTTCACCTGGTGCTCGTTGACCTGCGCAACCACGCCCTCAACGGCAAGGAAGCAGAGGACCTGCTGCACCAGGCTGGTATTACCGTCAACCGTAACGCCGTGCCGAACGACCCGCGCCCGCCGATGGTGACCTCCGGTCTGCGTATCGGCACCCCCGCGCTGGCGACCCGCGGCTTCGACGCCGAGGGCTTCACCGAGGTAGCCGACATTATCGCTTCCGTACTGCTGCCGAACCCGGACATCGCTGCGCTGCGTGCCCGCGTTGAGGCACTGTGCGCCAAGTACCCCCTCTACCAGGGCAGCGAGAACTGGTAGACCCATGATGACCCCGTTCGCTCAGCATCCCTTCGTGGGTGCTGAGCGGGCGGGGTTATTTCGCCCTCTTACTTTTACCGCCCTGCCCGCTACACCCGTTCAGGGACGTAGCGGGGGAGTGGTACCTCCTAGGCACACCCTAGAACCCAACACACAGACCATCCGTTTCGGCGAACCCGCCGCAATCTATGGAAGGAAAAACAATGCCCCAGATTCTAGACGGTAACGCAACCGCCGCAGCCATCAAGGAAGAGCTGAAGGAGCGCGTCGAGGCGCTCAAGGCTAAGGGTATTACCCCCGGCCTGGGTACCGTGCTGGTCGGTGACGACCCCGCATCTCGCTCGTACGTGGGCGCTAAGCACCGCGACTGCGCAGAGATCGGTATTAACTCCATCCGTGTGGACCTGCCCGGTGACATCACTCAGGAAGAGCTCGACGCAGAGATCGACAAGCTGAACAACGACCCGGCGTGCACCAGCTACATTGTGCAGCTGCCCCTGCCCAAGCACCTGGACACCAACCGCGTGCTGGAGCGCATCGCCCCCGAGAAGGACGCTGACGGCCTGCACCCGACCAACCTCGGCAAGCTCGTGCTGAACGTTTCTGAGCCGCTGGATTCCCCGCTGCCTTGCACCCCCAACGGTGTCATTGAGCTGGTGAAGCGCCACGGTATCGACTGGAACGGTAAGAACGTTGTGGTGCTCGGCCGCGGCATTACCGTGGGTCGCCCGCTGGGTCTGCTGCTGACCCGCCGCGAGGTGAACGCAACCGCAACCCTGGCGCATACCGGTACCGAGAACCTGGACGAGGTGCTGCGCGAGGCTGACGTCATTGTTGCCGCTGTGGGTGTTCCGCACGTGCTGAAGGCTCACCAGGTCAAGGACGGTGCAATCCTGCTGGACGTTGGCGTTTCCCGCGCTGAGGACCCGGAGACCGGCAAGAAGAAGCTCTTCGGCGACGTTTCCCCGGAAGCTGCGCAGAAGGCGTCCTGGGTTTCCCCGAACCCCGGCGGCGTGGGCCCGATGACCCGCGCGGAGCTGCTGGTGAACGTGGTTGAGACTGCGGAGCGTCAGGCGGCGTAAGGCTCGCAACATTTCAGAGCTGATAACTCAAAAGGGCGGTGCCCCGGTAGATTGTTCTACCGGGGCACCGCCCTTCACACTGTCATCACAATCGAAAAGGCAGATGCTAGAGAATCATCTCGTAGAAGTAAGCATCGGCAAGGTACAGGGTCTCTGCGTACTCGACGGGGCTACCTTCTTCGGTGTAGCCGGTCGCGCAGACCTTGAACGCCGCCTCGCCCACGGGAACCTGGTGGTTGAACGCCTCGGCGTCGGCGTCGGTGAAGAGCGCCGCGCTGGTGCGTACGCGGGCGTGCTTAATGGCGTTGGGGGTGTCGGCAAGCTGGTCTAGCGAGCTCATCGCACCGGACATCTCCGCCATCATGGCGTCCAGGATGCTGCTTGCGGCGGCCTTGACAAAGTAGGAACGCTCAAAGCCAATGACTTCGTGGTTGGCAAGACGCAGACGACGCACGAACAGCACCTGCTCGCCCACCGGCACGGATAGGTGGGTGGAAATCTCTTCGGTGGCGTCCACCCAGCGGGTCGCAATCATGCGGGTGGAGCCCTCAAAACCGCGGCGGCGCATATCGTCAACGAAGGTGTCCACGCGCGGAATGTAAGTGGCGTCGGTGCGCTCGGCAACGTAGGTGCCGGAGCCCTGCACGTTGTAGAGCAGGCCGCGTTCAATCAGAACCTTCAGGGCGCTACGAACCGTCTGGCGGCTCACCCCAAAGTTCTGCTGAATCATGCGTTCGGTGGGCAGCTTATCGCCGGGCTTGCCGGGAATAATGTAGCGCTGCTCAATGTAGTGGATGACCTGCTCGTACTTCGGGCCGGGAATCGGGGGTAGCTCGTAGCGGCTCTCAGCGTTGTGAGCGGTACTTTCGGAGGCGGAGGTGCCCGCAGGATGTGAGGGGGCACCGTGGTCGGTGGTATGTGAGGAGTGTGAATTCATCACCCAATAGTTTACCGTTCAGCCAGAGAAAAAACGCGCACGAGTGAAAATTTCTCTTCCCTCAAACTGGCATAATTAAGACTATGCATTTTTCTAACACCCCTGCACCGCGTCCGAGCGGTCTGCTTCGCGTGGCGAGCGTGAATGTGAACGGTATCCGAGCCGCCTACAAGAAGGATATGGCGGCGTGGTTGGCGAGCCGTGATATCGACATTCTCTGCCTGCAGGAGGTGCGCGCCCCCGACGCTATCGTGCGTGAGCTGCTGGACGAATCCCAGTGGCATATTCTGCACGCGGAGGCTGCCGCGAAGGGCCGCGCCGGCGTGCTGGTGGCGACCCGCCGCACCCCGAACTCTGCCGGTGAACTCCTGGAGAACCAGCCGGTCGCGACCCGCTCGAATATTGGCGAAGAGTACTTTGACGATTCGGGCCGCTGGGTTGAGGCGGACTACGTTCTGCCCAACGGCAAGACCCTGACCGTGGTCAGCGCCTACGTTCACTCCGGCGAGGTCGGCACCCAGAAGCAGGACGATAAGTACCGCTTCCTGGAGCGCATGCTGGTGCGCATGCCTGAACTGGCAAAGCACTCGGACCACGTGCTCATCGTGGGCGATTTGAACGTGGGCCACACCGAGCTGGACATTAAGAACTGGAAGGCTAACCAGAAGCGTGCCGGCTTCCTGCCGGAGGAACGCGCCTACTTTGACCGCTTCTTCGGCGATATCGGCTACCGCGATGTGGCTCGTGAGCTGGCGGGTCAGGTGCCTGGCCCCTACACCTGGTGGTCTTACCGCGGTAAGGCGTTCGATAATGACGCAGGCTGGCGTATCGACTACCACATGGCGACTCCGGCGCTCGCCGAAAGCGCCGTGGAAGCGGTCGTGGACCGTGCGGCAAGCTACGATGAGCGTTTCAGCGATCACGCGCCGCTCGTGGTTGACTACCGCATCGGTGAGTAAGACGCAGACCCACCTACAGATAAGTTTTTGAAGATGTGCTGCACCGTCCGCAGCACCGCATAGGAAGAACTGCACAGGAAATAACTATGGCAGACGAAAAGAAGCAGGATAAGTCCCTCATCCCTAACGCCTCTCAGCAGAAGGCACGTATCTACTCGGGTGCGCAGCCGTCGGCTGATTCGATGCACCTGGGTAACTACATTGGTGCTGTGAACAACTGGGTCGCGTTGCAGGACGACCCGAATAACGAATGCCTGTTCTTTATCCCGGATATGCACGCCATCACCGTTCCTCAGAACCCCGAGGAACTGCATGAGCGTACCCGCCTGACCGCGGCGCAGTACATCGCCTCCGGTATCGACCCGACCCGCACCCCGCTGTTCGTGCAGTCGCACGTGCCCGAGCACGCCCAGCTGGCGTGGATTCTGAACTGCTTCACCGGCTTCGGTGAGGCCTCCCGTATGACCCAGTTCAAGGACAAGTCCCAGAAGCAGGGCGCCGAGAACGCCTCAGTGGGTCTGTTCACCTACCCGATTCTGATGGCTGCCGACATCCTGCTCTACCAGGTGGACGGCGTGCCCGTGGGTGAGGATCAGCGTCAGCACCTGGAGCTGACCCGTAACCTGGCTCAGCGTTTCAACTCCCGTTTCGGTGAGACCTTCGTGGTGCCCGAGCCGGTGATTCTGAAGGAAACCGCTAAGATTTACGACCTGCAGGACCCGACCTCGAAGATGTCCAAGTCTGCGGCATCCGATAAGGGCCTGATTAAGCTTCTGGACACCCCCAAGGTCACCCAGAAGAAGATTAAGTCCGCCGTGACCGATGACGGCTCCGTCATCGCCTACGACCGCGAGGCTAAGCCCGGCGTCTCCAACCTGCTCTCCATCTACTCGGCAATGACCGGCGAGAGCATCGACGAGATCGTGGCACGCTACGAGGGCAAGATGTACGGCCACCTGAAGGTTGACCTTGCCGATATCGTAGTGGAGCGCCTCACCCCGGTGCGTGAGCGTACCCTCGAGCTGATGGACGACCCCGCCGAGCTGGACCGCCTGCTGGCTGTGGGTGCATCCGCTGCCCGCGAGATCGCTACGGTCACCATTGAGAACGTGTACAAGAAGGTTGGCTTCCTGCCTGCCGCAGCAATCTAGCGCGCTGTTCAGCCAGTCCGGCTGAGACGCCGCATTACCTGCACGATTGAGATGACAGCACAAGAGAACTCTTCGAGCCCCACGACGGCTCCTGTATCCCCGACCCTGAAACCCGGTCGCCGCTACCTGAGCGTTATTGCGCACGTGAGCGGTGAGAATGTTCAGCGCCTGGAAGAGTGGAAGCGCGCGGTAGCCGGTGGTGCGGTGGCGCCTATCAGTACCCACGTGACCGTGTACCTGACGGAGCTGAACGAGTCTCTAATGGCTGAGGTGCAGTCCCCGCAGTTCCGCGACGCGCTGGACACGCCGCGTTTTGAGGCGCGCTGGGGTTCGGTGCACTCCTTCCGCCCGGTCACCGAGGTGGAGTACCTGAACCTGGAGGCGGGTAGGGCCGAGTTCGAGCAGATTCACCAGAAGCTGGTTGAGCTATTCGGTGCCGGCGCGGCGTCCTTCCCCTACGTGCCGCACGTGACCCTGGGTCACGGGCTCACGGAAGAGCAGGTGGCGAACGCCCGTGAGGTGTTTGATGCTCTGCCTGCCGAGCAGCGCACCTTCACCGTGGATCACCTGCACTGCTACTCCTATGACGGGCAGGACTGGGAAGAGATTAGCGTTCTGCCGCTGCGTTAGGAGCTGGCGTATAAGCCTGGAATACGTAACGAGAGATGCGACCGATAAGCTATCGGTCGCATCTCTCTTTACGTTTTCGCTAGGTTTATTTCAGCGTGAGAGCCCTAGTGGGAGTGGCCCTCATGAGCCTTACCGGACTCGTGCGCGTCAGCCGAAGCCGAGGAGGAAGCAGCGCCGTGTGCCTCAGAGCCGTGTGCCTCAGCCTCAACCGGTGCAGCGTTCGAGGAGGAGACACCCAGGATCTCGTTCGGGGTCTTCGGAAGCTCCACGCTCATCAGCTCCTTCGGTGCTGCCGGGTTCGACAGGGACACCGCAATGAGCTTCTTGGTCGCCGGGTCGGTCACGTAGGCGGTCTTACCGTCCACCCACAGTGCCGGACGCTCGTCCTGCCACGTCTCAGACTCGGTCCACGCCTCCATGAGCTGTACGGAGCCGAGCTCGGCACCGGTCGCCGGATCGAAGACGCGCAGCTTACCGTCGGTGGTCAGCAGTAGCGCCTCACCCTGGGGGCCGCGAGCCAGCGAACGGAAGGTGTAGCTCACGCCAGAAGGCAGGGAGTAGACGGTGCGGGTTGCCGCAACGGTGTCGATAATGGAGAACTTCTCGGGGCGCTCCAGCTTAGCGTCCTTGTCGGTCTTGTAGTCCGCCAGAACGTACTGGGAGTCAGCCTTACCGGCCTGGTTACCCGAGCGCGAGTACGGGTCCTCGGGATTGGTGATCTTGGTGAACTTGCCGTCCTTGTAGACCAGCGCGCCGTCGGTGCAACCGATGGAGAACGCGCCGTCCTTGGCGATAGCTTCACCGTGAACGCCGGGGCAGGCGGGGCTCTCGGTGACGGTCTTGCCCTGAGCATCCACAACAGCGGCACCGGTGCGGGTCTTCGAGTCGCCGACCGCTACCAGGTACTGGTCGTTGGGCAGCGGGATTGCGAAGCCGTGGTGCGGCTTCGGCAGGGTGACGGTGGTGGTCTCCAGGGAGGAGGCGGTGCGCTTGTCATGGGTCAGCTTCGCCGGATCGTACACGGCGAAGGAGCCGGTGCCGTCAGCGAATGCCGCGACCTTGCCGTTGTCCTTGATGACGTGACCGGTGTGGTCAGCCGCCAGAGACAGCGAAGACAGCGACGGGGAAGTGGTGTAGTAGTGCGAGTGGTCGCCGTGCGCTACGGACCATACGCCGGTGTCCAGGAAGGTGTAGCTGTTGCCGTCTGCAACGACGAGGTGGCGGTTATCGCCAGCGTCGGAGAGGCGCAGGAAGCCTTCCTTGGGGATGTCTGCGAGCAGCTTCATGTCCTTGGCATCATAGACGAGCACGCCACCGTCGTAGGTGATGGCGACGCGACTTGCCGCGCCCTTGCCTTCGGTGATGGGGGCGGGGGTTGCGCTCGCGGAGGTGGAGGCGCTGGGGCTGGTCTGTGTATTCTGGCCGGTCTGGGTGGTCTGGGAGCCGCATGCGGTCAGGGCGAGTGCGGCTACTGCGCCGAGTGCGCCGGCGCGGGTGAGGAAAAACTTACGGGTCATGTGCATGCACCAAGAGTAACATGAGAATGGTTCTCTATAGCGGTTGATCCTTGGCTCGTATCAGAGTCTGGAAGCGCAGCCCACGCCGGGTGCGTAAGGCATTCCGACCCCCGCCCAGCCGCAGGGAGCATCCTTCCGCGCCCCACTAGGTGAAAGCCTTGAATCTACCCGCAAAATGACCCATTAGGGCATAAGAAAACCGACTCCCTTCCGAAAAGAAGAGAGCCGGTTTCTAGAGGTATCTTTTGCTCGAGTAAGGCTCATGTACCTGCTCAGGGCCAGAATTTAGAGGAGGTTGTTCAGGCCTCGTGCCTTGACCTCGCCCACAGCATCCTTGACGGCCTGTGCCTTGGAGCGCGGTGCGACCAACAGGGCATCGGGGGTATCCACCACAACGATGTCGTCGAGACCAATGATGGAGATCTTACGCTCGGTGTTTGCAACAACGATGCCGGAGCAACCGTGGTTAATCACGTTATCCTTCTCGCCGAGAATGGTCAGCTCTTCGCCGCTCTTCTCGGTGTTCAGGCGCGCCACGGCGTCGAAGTCTCCAACGTCGTCCCAGCTGAAGGAGCCGGGAACCATTGCGACGTCACCTGCTGCCGCTGCGGGCTCAGCCACAGCGTAGTCGATAGCGGTCTTCGGCAGGGTCTCCCACACGCGGTCCATAACAGCCTCACGCTCGGGGGTGTCCCAAGCATTAGCGATCTCCATAATGCCTGCGTATAGCTCGGGCTCGTTCGCCTCGAGGTGCTTGAGCATCAGGGCTGCCGGCGCCACGAACATGCCTGCGTTCCAGGTGTACTCACCGGAATCCAGGTACTTCTGTGCGGTAGCGGTGTCCGGCTTTTCCACGAAGGTGTCCACAGCCTGAGCGTTGGGAGCACCTTCGATGCCCAGGGACTCGCTGGCGTGAATGTAGCCAAACGCGCTGGAGGGCTCGGTGGGGGTAATGCCGATGGTGACAATCTTGCCGGTTGCCGCGGTGATGACAGCTTCGGTCACCACGCGGTGGAATTCGTCCACCGGGCTGATGACGTGGTCAGCTGCGAAGGAACCAATGATGGCGTCCGGTTCGCGGCGGTGGATGATAGCGCAAGCCAGGCCGATAGCTGCAGCCGAATCCTTGGGGGAGGGCTCCAGTACCAGGTCAGCGGCACGCAGTTCAGGAATCTGCTGGGTAACCGCATTGGCGTGCGAAGTGCCGGTAACTACCATGACGGAACCGTTGCTGAGATCGATGAGACGGTCGTAGGTGTCACGCAACAGGGAATTGCCCGACGAGGTGAGGTCGAGTAGGAATTTCGGGGCGTGCGCGCGGGATAGGGGCCACAAACGCGAGCCAACACCGCCGGCAGGAATAAGCGGGCGGAATCGAGTGAGTGCAGTATTCATCGCTTCAAGAATAGCGGGTGAATTTGTCATATATCGAATTCTTTTAGGTTTTAACAAAAAAGTGTCAGGCGGCTCTCATTTAGGCGATGTTTGAGGTTAGGTTAAGGTAAGTCCCGCACAAACACAGGGAAGTAGGCGATATGGTAATAAAAACATGCTCTAATTCGCTTTTGGAACCTGTAAAAAAACCCTAAACAGGGTGTCAGTAAGCTGTGAATTTACCTGATATCTTGGAAGTAACAGACGAACAAAAGCAGTCGGTGAGCACACAGTCATGCCCGGAAGCTGAGGATCACAATGACCCATCAGAACCCGGAAGCTCGCCGTCGCAGCAGGAGGTTATTCAGTGTTGAATGGTTCTAAAGGAACCCTCTACCGCGGCCGCTGGGGCATGTGGTCCTGGGTTGCTCATCGCATTACCGGTATCGCGATTTTCTTCTTCCTTCTTGTACACATCCTAGATACTGCCGTCGTGCGTATCTCCCCGGAGGCCTACAACGGTGTACTGAGCCTGTACAAGAACCCCATCATGGGCCTGGGTGAGACCGCGCTTGTCGCCGCCATCGTCTACCACGCGTTCAACGGTATTCGCATTATCCTCATTGACTTCTGGGGTAAGGCAACCAACTCGCACGTGGAGCACATTCAGGCGAAGAACAAGGACGGCAACGTCGAAATCAGCCAGAAGGCAACCTACACGCACATCAAGATTCTCTGGGTTGTGCTTTTCCTCTGGGCAATTACCGTTGCGGGCTTCGCAGCGCGTCACCTGCCGATCGTTTTCTCGCACATGGGAGGTCACTAAACTATGGCTACTCCGCTTAAGCCCCGCACCTATGTACCCCGTCTGCGTGACAACCGCATCGACGGTGTGAAGTACAACCGCTCCTCCTCCAAGCGCAACAACTTTGAGATGTTCGCTTGGCTGGGTATGCGCCTGTCCGGCGTCGTACTCGTCGTGCTGATTTTCGGCCACCTGTTCTCCAACCTCATGGTCGGCGACGGCATCCACGCCATCGACTTCGGCTTCGTGGGCGGCAAGTGGGCGAACCCCTTCTGGCAGGTCTGGGATCTGCTGCTGCTCTGGCTGGCTATGCTGCACGGTGCTAACGGCATCCGCGTCATCATCGATGACTACGCAGAGAAGGACCGCCTGCGCGTTTGGCTGAAGGTGATCCTCTTCGCAGCATGCGCATTCGTCCTGCTGGTTGGTACCCTCACCATCTTCGCGTTCGACCCCTGCCCCTCCGGCGCAGCGGCTGAACTGCTCCCCAGCTTCTGCTCGGCACGCTAACGGCGACGTATCCGAGACAAACGAAAACATCTAAAACACAGAAAGAACATCATGCAGGTACATAAGTACGATGTAGTGATCGTCGGTGCCGGTGGCGCAGGTATGCGTGCCGCCATTGAGGCCGGCCAGCGAGTTCGCACCGCGGTACTGACCAAGCTATACCCCACCCGCTCCCATACCGGTGCGGCACAGGGTGGCATGTGCGCCGCTCTGGCTAACGTTGAAGAGGACAACTGGGAGTGGCACACCTTTGACACCGTCAAGGGTGGCGACTACCTGGTCGACCAGGACGCAGCAGAAATCATGGCTAAGGAAGCTATTGACGCTGTGCTCGACCTGGAAAAGATGGGTCTTCCCTTCAACCGAACCCCCGAAGGCCGCATTGACCAGCGCCGCTTCGGCGGTCACACCCGTGACCACGGTAAGGCTGCTGTGCGCCGCGCATGCTACGCAGCTGACCGTACCGGCCACATGATTCTGCAGACCCTCTACCAGAACTGCGTTCGTCACAATGTGGAGTTCTACAACGAGTTCTACGTTCTCGACCTGATTCTGGTCAAGGACGAAGAGGGTAAGCCCCGCCCCGCCGGCGTCGTCTCCTACGACCTGGCAACCGGCGAGGTCCACGTCTTCCAGGCTAAGTCCGTGATCTTCGCATCCGGCGGCTGTGGCAAGATTTTCAAGACCACCTCCAACGCACACACCCTCACCGGTGACGGCATGGCTATCGCACTGCGTGCAGGCCTGCCCCTGGAGGACATGGAATTCGTTCAGTTCCACCCGACCGGCCTGGCTGGCCTGGGCATTCTCGTCACCGAGGGTGCTCGTGGTGAAGGCGGTATTCTCCGTAATGCTGACGGTGAGCGCTTCATGGAGCGCTACGCACCCACCATTAAGGACCTCGCACCCCGCGATATCGTGGCACGTGCAATGGCAAACGAGGTGCGCGAAGGCCGCGGTTGCGGTCCCCACAAGGACTACGTGCTGCTGGACCTGACCCACCTGGAGCCCTCCCACATCGACGAGAAGCTGCCGGACATTACCGAGTTCGCTCGTACCTACCTGGCAGTGGAACCGCACCACCAGCCCATCCCGGTGTTCCCCACCGCGCACTACGCAATGGGCGGTATCCCCACCAACAACGAGACCGAGGTCTACCACAACAGCAAGGAGACCATCCCCGGCCTCTACGCAGCTGGTGAGGTTGCTTGCGTGTCCGTCCACGGTGCAAACCGTCTGGGCACCAACTCCCTGCTGGACATCAACGTGTTCGGTAAGCGTGCAGGCCGCAAGGCAGCAGAGTACGCAGCATCCGCTGAGTTTGTACCGGTTCCGGACGACGCAGCAGATCGCGTTCTCAACATGCTCAACGGCATCCTCGAAGGTAAGGGCACCGAGAAGGTCGGCGCTATCCGCGCAGACCTGCAGAAGGCTATGGAAGCTGACATGCAGGTGTTCCGTACCGACGAGACCATCCGCGCAGCACTGGCAACTATTGCTGAACTGGAAGAGCGCTACAAGAACATCGCCATCCAGGACAAGGGCAAGCGCTTCAACCTCGACCTGCTCGAGGCTGTTGAGCTCGGCTTCCTGATTGAGCTGGCAAAGGTCATGTCCGTTGGTGCACTGCACCGTAAGGAATCCCGTGGTGGTCACTACCGCGAGGACTTCCCCAAGCGTGACGACGTTAACTTCATGAAGCACTCGATGGTCTACCTCGACCCCGAATCCGAGTTTGAGGGTGTCAAGGGTCTGCGATTCGAAACCAAGCCCGTTGTCTACACCCGCTACGAGCCGAAGGAGCGTAAGTACTAAAATGGCTGAAAACGAACTCCCCGAACCGGAATCCGTCAAGCTGTTTGAGGGTATGACCGGCGGCGACTCCGACTCCATCCCCACCTACGATGTGGTCATCAAGATTCGTCGCTACAACCCGGAAGTTTCCTCCGAGGCGTACTGGGATGAATTCCCGCTGACCATGTACCGCACCGACCGCGTGCTGGATGCTCTACACAAGATCAAGTGGGAAGTAGACGGCTCCGTCTCCTTCCGCCGCTCCTGTGCACACGGCATCTGCGGCTCGGACGCAATGCGCATCAACGGCCGTAACCGCCTGGCTTGCAAGACCCTGCTGAAGGACCTTGACCTGACCAAGCCGATTACCGTTGAGCCCATCAAGGGTCTGCCCTGCGAAAAGGACCTCATCGTTGACATGGAGCCCTTCTTCCAGGCATACCGCGAGATTATGCCGTTCTTCATCAACGACTCGAACGAGCCTGAGCGTGAGCGCCTGCAGACCATTGAGGACCGTGCACGTTTCGATGACACCACCAAGTGCATCCTCTGCGCAGCATGTACCTCGTCCTGCCCGGTCTTCTGGACCGACGGTCAGTACTTCGGCCCCTCCGCTATCGTGAACGCACACCGCTTCATCTTCGACTCGCGCGATGACGCAGGCGACCTGCGTCTGGAGATCCTCAACGACAAGGAAGGCGTATGGCGTTGCCGTACCACCTTCAACTGCACCGAGGCTTGCCCCCGTGGCATCCAGATTACCAAGGCTATTGCCGAGGTGAAGCAGGCAATCCTGAGCCGCTCGCTCTAATCTGAGTACGCGGTATCAGCTGATACAGCATTGACGATTCAAGCCGTCACCCACACCGGGTGGCGGCTTGAGTCGTTTAACAAAAAAGGCCGGCAACAAAATCGTGGGGCAGAGCATTTTCGGGGCTTCGGCGGGTGGGAGTATTCTTCACAATCTGTCATAAAGTCATAGATATTCTCGAGTGCTGTCAGAAAGGGACAGCGGGTAGGTAAACCCCGGCGGGCGGCGTTATTCTACTGTGTATGGTTTTCGCTAATTCTCGCTACGATTTGTCCACCCCC
This sequence comes from Rothia sp. HMSC071C12, assembly GCF_001813895.1. Lineage (NCBI taxonomy): Bacteria > Bacillati > Actinomycetota > Actinomycetes > Micrococcales > Micrococcaceae > Rothia > Rothia sp. HMSC071C12. Next base: position 147,989 of record NZ_KV814370.1, on the reverse strand, counting down.
GTCTTCGACGACTGGGTGGAGCGCACGATGGGTACCCTCGTGCAGTTCCGCCGCGAAGTGCACGCCAACCCGGAACTTTCCTTCCGCGAAATCGCAACCACTGAGCGCCTCATGAACCGACTGCGAGAAGCCGGCATGAACCCCGTCGCCTGCGAAGGCACCGGCTGCTACGTCGATATCGGAAGCGGCCCCTTCGCCGTGGCTCTGCGCGCCGATATTGATGCTCTGCCCATTGTTGAGCAGACCGGTCTGCCCTACGCCTCCACCGTACCCGGCGTGATGCACGCCTGCGGCCACGATATTCACCAGACCGTTATGCTCGGTGTGGCACTGGCGCTGCACGAGCTGAACGAGAAGACCCCGCTGGGCCGTAGCGTCCGTATTCTCTTCCAGCCCGCTGAGGAGCAGCTTCCCGGTGGCGCCGTGCAGATGATTGCTCAGGGTCTGCTCAAGGACATTCCGCGTGCCTTTGCCCTGCACTGCGACCCGAAGGTGGACCTGGGCCAGATTGGTACCCGTATCGGTGCGATTACTAGCGCATCCGACACCATCAAGATTCACCTGAGCGGTCACGGCGGCCACACTTCTCGCCCGCACCTGACCGAAGACCTCATCTACGCGATGAGCCAGATTGCTGTGCAGGTTCCCGCCGTGCTGACCCGCCGCACCGACGTACGTTCGGGCGTGCTGGTTGCCTGGGGTCAGGTCAGTGCCGGTGTTGCTCCCAACGCTATCCCCGCCGAGGGCTACCTGGCGGGCACCATGCGTTGCCTGGACGTTGAGGTATGGCGTCAGGCAGGCAACATGCTGGACGAAGTGATTGAGCAGGTCGCCGTACCCTTCGGCGTGACCGCGCGCGTGGAGCACATCCGCGGTGTGCCGCCGGTCGTGAACACCGACCTGGAAACCACCATGCTGGAGAACGCGGCTCGCGCCGAGCTGGGCGAAGACTCGATTGTGCTGGTTGAACAGTCCATGGGCGGAGAAGACTTCGCCTGGATGCTACAGGAAGTTCCCGGCTCCATGTTCCGTCTGGGTACCCGCGCCCCCGGCGATCCCACCTACGATTTGCATCAGGGTGATTACGCCCCGAGCGAGCAGGCGATCGGTATTGGTGTGCGTGTTATGGCGGCAACCGCGCTACGCGCCGTCCGTTTTGAGCTGGCGAAGGCGGCGAAGGCTGCAAACCCCATTCGCGATGAGGCACGCTAAAGAGCTTTTCGAAAGCTTATTCTGCAGTCTTGAAGGCGCGACTCTATAGCCGCATTAAGCCTTGAAAAGTGTAGAAGTTTCACCCCGTTACCTCTCACCGAGTAGCGGGGTGAAACTCTATGCACGCGATAGAATTAAAAGGATTATGAGGACATTTGCGTCATGTTTCCGACCCCGTGCCCACACACCTGCGGGGGATGAAGGAGGTGGCGCATCATCACACGGCGCACGCCGGAGGAGGACACCCAATGAGCTTCTTTGGAATCGGCAAGAAGAAGTTGGATGAGCAGTCGCGCGAAGAACAGAGCGCCGAAACTGCTAAGGTCCAGAAGGAACAGGTAAGCGAAGACGCTCCCAAGAACGCGCGACTGAGCCAGAAGATTATGGAACAGCAGCAGTGGGAGGACTCCCTGCGCCGCTTCGTGAAGTCTGAAAGCGCACGCCAGCAGAACCACGATGAAGAGCAGAATGAGGAGCACCGCGCTGTTGAGGATCTCAAGCGTGCCCTTCTGCACGGCGATGAGAAGGTTGAAGAATCTTCCGCTACTGATGAGCTGACTGAGGATCAGGCGGAGGAGCAGGAGCGTCGTAGCCTGCTGGCTGCGCTTGGTGCTTTCCCCCAGGAATCTGAGGAGCCTGTTGAGGCCGAGCAGGTAGCTCAGGCCCAGGACGTTGAAGAAGATGACGCCCCGGTTGCTGAGGCTGCTCAGCCCGCAACGCCCGCGTTCCTGCGCGATGACGAAGAGTCTGCAGATGAGGATGCATCTGTCGAGGTGCAGGAGCCTAAGGACGCTGCAGAGGATGCACGTTCCCAGTTTGAGGAGCACCTGCGTGCTGTGCGTGCCCAGAACACCGAAGAAGCTGCCGCTGAGAATACTGCCGCTGAGGATGCTGAGGCCGATGCAGATACTGCAGACGAGGCAGAGGGCCGCGAAGAGCTTGAGGTTGCCGAGGCTGTTGTAGAAGCTTCCGAGAACAAGTCTGAGAACGCTCATTCTGCATCTGAAGCTGAGGAAATTCATACCGTTGAAGATATGAAGGCAGCCCGCACCCATGCCGCCGTGACCGAGGCGCAGAACGCCGGTCTGGACGATCTGGCGGCAGCCTACGCGGCACGCCTGGGCATCACCTTGGACAGCGAAGAGGAGACCTTTGTAGAGGTTGCTTCCGATGAGGCGATCGCTGAGGAAACTGCTGCTGACAAGGCAACTACTGAGGCACCTGAGCCCGCTGAAGCTACTGAATCTGTTGAGGACACCGATGTGTCTGAGGTATCCGCAACTGTTGCTGAGACTGCTGAAGACTTCGAATCCGAGGAGACCGTTGACCTCACCGCAGGTGAAGAAGAAGTTGTAGAGCCTGCTACCGCTACTGAGGAAGAGCCGATTGAGGCTGTCGTTGAGGCGCCTGAGCTGCTGGCATCTGAACTTACTGAGGAAGAAAACGCGGTCTCTGATGAGACCGAGCTGCTCTCCGCCGTATCCGTTGAGGAGAAGCATGACGTGTCCGTCTCTGAAGCGCCCGCGGCTAAGGACTTCGACGCTGAAGAAGAGAACACCGCAGAGCTGATCTTTGACGCCTCCGCTGTTGCTGCCCCCGTAGTTGCTGCAGCTGCCGTTGCCTCTACCGCAAAGACCGAAAAGGCTGAAAAGGCTGAGGAGAAGACCGAAAAGGGTACCTCTCAGAGCGTCGCGCTGACCGCAGAGGGCATCGATAAGAAGGAAGCAGAGAAGCACGAGTCTGCTGCTCGTGATGACTCCACTGAGGAGCCCGTTGCTGAGTTGAAGGAAACTGAGCAGAAGCTCAGCGAAGACGAAGCTGAACTGGTTGCCGAATCCATCATCCTGAGCGAGCCCGTTGAGGGCGCGGCAACCCTGCCCGCGCTCCCCGAGCAGCGTGCTCTCCACGGCCTTGCGGAGCTTATGCGCACCCGCGGTTCGGGCACCATGAGCCTGGAACTGCGCCAGGTTGATGAGGATATGCACTACCGTCTGCTGCACCGCGGCCGTGAGGTTGAAACCGGCATTGTCGTGCCCGGTGTTGACTGGTTTGCACCCGTTGCGGCACTGTACACCGAGGCTCAGCAGGTCGGCGCAACCTGGAACCGTGCGGCTGTCTCTTTGAAGCCGCGCCTGGGTGATGGCCTGGAGGTTCACGCATCGTACCTGGGTGCTGTGGATGGTCAGACTATTAGCGAGAGCTTCCTGCTGGAAGGTGCCGCTGTTGAGGCTAAGCCCGTTGCGACCGCTGAGGCCGCTGAGGCTACCTCGCAGGATGAGCCTCAGGAAGCTGCTGTTCAGAGTGTTGACCCGGTTGAGGCTGAACTCGCTGAGAAGCAGGCTGCGAACGAGGCTGAGGCAGCTGCCGAAGCTGCTGAAGAGCCTGTAGTTGAGACTGCTGAAGAGGGTGCCTCCGCGGGTCTGCTGACTGCTGCAGGTCTTGCCGCTGCCGGTACTGCTGTGGCTGGTTCTGCCGCTTCTGCGCAGGAGAAGGAAGACGTAGAGGAGGCTGTTGAAGCTTCTGCCCAGCCTGCCGCCCAGCCTGCCCAGGCTGAGTTTGCGCCGGTTGAAGCTGAGTTCGAGCACGATTACGAGAACGACCCGGTCTTCGGTGCGGCTACCGTAGAGCCCGAAACCGAGCATGCCGAAGAATCTGCCGCTGAGGTAGTCGAGGCATCTGCCGAGGACTCTGTAGAGCCCGGCGAAGACATGGAAGCCGCCCTGGCCACCATTGTCGCCAACGCTCAGAAGAAGCTGGACGCTGAGGAAGCAACAGCCCCCGCAGTTGCTGAGGAAGCACCCGCTGAGGAAGTTTCGGCTGAGGAAGTTTTGGCTGCCGAGGAGCAGAAGGCTGCCGCTCCCGTGGTTGCTGAGTCCTTCACCCTGGACCGCACCCAGCCCGTTGAAGAAGCTGCAGATGAGCCGATCGCAGAGAGCTCCGAAGAGCCCGCCCTGCCCGCGTTCTTGGACGACTCTGAACTGCTGCCTGAGAAGGAAACCTCCGCCGCTTCCGCTGAAGCGCCCGCCGAGGAACCTGCCCTCGTAGACGTTGAGCCTGCCGCTGAGAGCGCATCTGTGGCTCCCGGCCTGGCTGGTGCTCTTGCCGCAGCTGCCGCAGTGGGCACCGCCGGCGCCGCTACGAAGGCTGCCGAGGCAAAGGCATCTGAGGCGAAGGCTACCGGCGCTCAGGAAGAGCCCGCTGAGAAGGCCGCTGAGCTCAAGACCGTTGAGGTGGCCCCCGCGGCTAAGATTGCTGAGGCTCCCGTAGCGGTTGCACCCGCCTCCGAGGCTACCGATCAGACTGCCCCGGCAGCACCGGCAGCAGAGGTAGCAGAGGCGGCACCCGCCTCCGAGGCGACCACCCCGGTTGCCCTGCCGGAGAGCACCCCGGCAGGTATCTCCTCCAGCATCTCGGCATCCGCGCTGAGCGAGCTCAACCAGCTACCCACCATCGTGGCTGAGCCGGACACCCCCTCCGCCGCGGTGCAGAGCCCGCTGGTTCCCTCGGAGACTCAGCTGGCAGCCGGCAACCTGGTTCTGACCGAGGCTCAGGTCGCTCAGCGTCTGGCGCCGGTTGTCGAGCACCTCTTCGGCGAGAACGGCACCGCAAAGGATGCCACCACCGTGCTGATTCGTGTACGTGCCCTCGGCTCCTACTACGACGCCCTGACCCACGTGCGCCGCAACGGTTTCTGGGAGCAGGTCCGTACCTTCGAGCTGATTCCCGAAACCCTGCTGGACATCCCGGCGCTGAAGACCGACTCGTACAGCGAGGGCGAGGGCTCGCCGCTGGCTATGAGCCTGACCTTCACCCCGGGCGTGCCGGTTCAGGCGGCATTCGATTATGCGAATGAGCAGGCGTTTGTCACCTACCCGCGTCCGCTGGATGCTGAGCGTTACGTTGAGGAGCTGCGCATGTTCCCGCGTCTGGGTTCGAAGATCCCGGCTCATATGACGAGCGCGCTTTCGCACTGGAACCTCTAAAACCTTGTAAGGTGTGCCGCGCCGGCTCCCCGTGTGGGGGTCGGCGCGGCGTGCTATGTTTGTCATTTTTTCGATGAGGAAGATTGTTATGACTGATACCCCTAATACTCCTGAGGCTTCTGCGGCGCAGAACGTTCAGGACACTGCTGCCCGCGCGGCTGAAGCTTTTGGCGCCCTGGTGGAAACCATGGCGCTGCTGCGTGCACCGGGCGGTTGCCCGTGGGATGCTGAGCAGACTCATGCCTCCCTAATCCGCTACCTGGTGGAGGAAGCCTACGAGGTTGTCGAGGCGGTAGAAACCGGTGGAGAGCCGAATATGCCGCTGTTGCGTGAGGAACTGGGCGACGTGCTGCTGCAGGTGGTGTTCCATTCCGATATTGCTGCGGCAAACCCGCAGGGCTTCGACATCGTGCAGGTGGTTGAGGGCCTGGTGCAGAAGCTTCGTTCGCGCCACCCGGACGTGTTCACGGCTGAGTCTGAGGGCTCTTCGGAGGCGCCCCGCACCGCAGCTGAGCAGCAGGCGGCGTGGGATGCGTTGAAGAAGAAGGAGAAGAGCGACCGTGGCGCGCTGGACGGTATTCCGCCGCATCTGCCGGCGCTCGCTATGGCTGAGAAGACTGCTGTGAAGGCACGTAAGGCGGGTATTATTCTGCCGCCGGAGCCTACGAGCATGGAGGACGACCTGCGCTATATGCACACTGAAGAGGAATTCGGTGAGTTGCTCTTTGCGTTGGTGAGCCGCGCACAGCGTAATGGTTTGGATCCGGAGCGTGCCCTGCGTTCGTACACTCGCCGCTATATTGCTCAGCATACGCATGATGAGCCGAGCTATTAGAAACGCTGGTTGAGTTCTTCTGTGAGGCGCTTTGAAATCTGTTCTCTGAGGGAATAAGAGATTTCAAAGCGCCTTCTGTTTGTTTGGGGTTGTGTTGGGCGGCCGTGAGTATGCTCGTGGCACATGCCCCGGCATTTGGGCTCATGTTGTGCTTTGGTCGAGTACCCACACCCTCCCAATGTGGGGGAGTGTGGGTCTTGTTCCGCTTTGTAGCGCCTGACTAAGGGTTATTGAAACCTTCATTAAGGCAATAAAAAAGCGGTGGCAACTAGTGTGTTTGTGTGGGAGTTTTGCTAGAATTTAGGGGACGCGACTTGTCCACTACCGGGTGAGCCGTTCACATCCTTGACATCTCATAAGGAGAACAATTCATGGCTGTTATTACCGCAGTTCACGCACGCCAGATCCTGGATTCCCGTGGCAACCCGACCGTTGAGGTTGAGGTTCTGCTCGAAGACGGTGCTTTCGCACGCGCAGCTGTGCCCTCGGGCGCATCCACCGGTGAGTGGGAAGCTGTTGAGCGCCGCGACGGCGACAAGTCCGTATACCTGGGCAAGGGCGTTCTGGGCGCAGTGAAGTCTGTTATCGAAGAAATCGCTGAAGAGGTCATCGGCATTGAGGCTTCCGACCAGCGCGCTGTTGACGCAGCCATGATTGCTCTGGATGCAACTAACAACAAGGGCAAGCTGGGCGCAAACGCAATCCTGGGTGTCTCCCTGGCTGTTGCTAAGGCTGCTGCTGAGTCCGCTGACCTGCCCCTGTACAAGTACCTCGGCGGCCCGAACGCTCACGTTCTGCCCGTCCCCATGATGAACATCCTCAACGGTGGTTCTCACGCAGACTCCAACGTTGACATCCAGGAGTTCATGATTGCTCCCATCGGCTTCGACAACTACTCTGACGCTCTGCGCGCAGGTGTTGAGGTTTACCACTCCCTGAAGTCCGTGCTGCACGACCGCGGCCTGGCAACCGGCCTGGGCGACGAGGGTGGTTTCGCACCCAACCTGGAGTCCAACGCAGCTGCACTGGACCTGATCGTTGAGGCAATCGAGAAGGCTGGCTACAAGCCGGGCGAGCAGGTTGCACTGGCACTGGACGTTGCATCCTCCGAGTTCTACAACGACGGTGCATACGAGTTCGAGGGCCAGAAGAAGTCCGCAGCTGAGATGAGCGCATACTACGCTGACCTCGTTGCAAAGTACCCCCTGGTTTCCATCGAGGATCCCCTGGACGAGAACGACTGGGAGGGCTACAAGACCCTGACCGAGCAGATCGGTGACAAGGTCCAGATCGTTGGCGACGATCTGTTCGTGACTAACCCCGAGCGTCTGGCTCGCGGTATCGAAGAGGGCGCAGCTAACGCTCTGCTCGTGAAGGTGAACCAGATCGGTTCGCTGACCGAGACCCTCGACGCAATGGAGCTGGCACAGCGCCACGAGTACCGTTGCATGGTTTCTCACCGTTCCGGTGAGACCGAGGACGTCACCATCGCTGACCTGGCTGTTGCAACCAACGCTGGCCAGATCAAGACCGGTGCTCCCGCACGTTCCGAGCGCGTTGCTAAGTACAACCAGCTGTTGCGCATTGAGGAAGAGCTGGGCGAGGCAGCTGTTTACGCTGGCAAGTCCGCATTCCCCCGCTTCAAGGCATAAGTTACTGAAGCATCCGACCGCGTGAGCGGTTAGACGCCAGGGAGGCGGTGCTACCCCGTAGGGGAGTGGCACCGCCTCCTTCTCTGTGTGCGGTCTATCAGCTCAGGTATGCCGTGGCAGGGTAGAATGTATCGCTTGCAACATAGAGCTGGGGAAGCTCTCTGAACCCGGTAGAATATGAAGGAAGCGTTTAGCGGTACAGAACGGAACGAAGGATAGGGCAATGAGCCAGCGAGCAAACCAGCAGACCCGGTCGCACTCTAAGAGTTCCACTGCACCCGCTCAGGGTGCTACCGCCTCCGAAGAATCGCGAGGCGCCGCAAAGGAAGCCCGCACTTCCCTGATGAAAAAGGCTAGTGCCCTTTTCTTCGGCGTGGGTTTGAACCAGCGTCACCCCGAGCGTGAACGTCAGGCGCAGGCTCGCCGTGAGGAGCGTGCCCGCCGCCGCGCCGCAGCCCAGCAGGGCCGCGAAGAGGGCGGATACGATGCCCCCGTGGCGGCTCATATGTTCTCCGGTCGTAGCTTCCTGACCGCTGTTGTGGTGGGCGTGATTGCGCTCGGTACCGCATACCCGGTGGTCACCTACATTGACCAGGACCGGGAAATCAAGCAGATCAACACGCACATTTCCCAGCTGCAACAGGAGAACGCCCAGCTGAAGGCGGAGCAGACCTGGTGGAACGACGACAACTACGTTCGTCAGCAGGCACGTAGCCGCCTCTACTATGTGAACCCCGGCGACACCCCCTACGTGGTCACCGGCATTACCGAGGACTCCACGAAGGCGGACGGTACTTCTGCGAACGCGAAGAACGCCCCCGAGGAAGCCTGGACCACGAAGGTTTGGAATTCTCTCGAGAAGAACTAGCCCCAGCCACCGGCAGGAACCCCCGCCCTGGCAAGCACCCGGCATAAGCGGACGAGGTGACCCCTCGTACCAGAAACTTAGGATTATGAGCACCGAAAACACCATTGAAGAGCTGAAGGCACGCACCCCCGGCGGCTTCGGCGTAACTGTTGAAACCCTGACCCCCACCGAGCAGGACATCCGTGTTCTCTCCGCGCAGCTGGGCCGTAAGGTCCGCGACGTGATTGAGATTCCGGCACGCTGCGTGTGCGGTAACCCGCTCGTGGCTGCTACCGCGCCGCGCCTGAGCAACGGCACCCCCTTCCCGACCGTTTTCTACCTGGCGCATCCGGTGATTACCGCTGCGGCTTCCCGCCTGGAGGCGGGCGGCCTGATGTACGAGATGACCGACTCGCTGGCTGAGGACGCGGACCTGGCGGCACAGTACGCTGCCGCGCACGAGAACTACCTGGCTGAGCGTGAGCGCATCCGCCTAATCAGCGGCACTGAAGAGGTCCCGGAGATTGACGGCATCTCTGCCGGCGGCATGCCGACCCGCGTGAAGTGCCTGCACGCCGTTATCGGCCACACCCTGTCGGTGGGTCGCGGCGTGAACCCGATGGGTGACCGCGGCCTGGACGCTATCGCCGAGTGGTGGACCCCCGAGGTCTGCTCCTGCGACCCTGCGTGGCGTGAAGAAGCCTAAATATTGATTCTGGTGCGCCCGCATCGTCTTGAAGGACGGTGCGGGCGCATAATAGATAGAAGAAAGAGCGCCGAAAAGCGAAAATTTTTCGCCTGCGGCGCTCGCGTTGCCTTTGGCACTGATTGGTATTGAAGACCTGAAAGGAACCCACCGTGCGCGTTGGTGCGATTGACTGCGGTACGAACTCTATTCGCCTGCTGATTGCTGATTCCACTACTGAGGTGGTGGACGGGGTCGAGAAGACCGTCCTGAAGGACGTTGTGCGTGAGATGCGCATTGTGCGTCTGGGTCAGGGTGTGGACGCGACCGGCTGGCTGGCGCAGGAGGCGCTGGACCGTACTTTCGCTGCGGCTCGTGAGTACGCGCAGTTGCTGAAGGAGCACGGCGCTGATTCGGTACGTTTTGTGGCGACCAGTGCGACCCGCGATGCGGGTAACCGCCAGGTATTCGTGGACGGTATCCGCGAGATTCTGGGTATTGAGCCCGAGGTCATCAGCGGTGATGAGGAAGCTGCGTTGTCCTTCGCTGGCGCGGTGCGTGCTGTTGGCTACGGCGATGGCGACACCCTGGTGTTCGACCTGGGCGGTGGTTCGACTGAGTTCGTGCTCGGTGACGAGTCGGGCGTGAAGGCTTCCCGCAGCGTCAATATTGGTTGTGTGCGTCTGACTGAGCGTCACATGATGAGCGCCCCGGCGACCGAGTCGCAGATTGCTCGCGTTGAGGCTGATACTGACGAGGCTCTCGACGTGGCGCGTAAGACGGTGCCCCTGCAGGATGCACGCCGCGTGGTGGCTGTGGCTGGTACCGCGACCACTGTGGCTGCCGCTGCGCTGGGTCTGGACCGCTACGATTCTGAGGCTATTAACGCTCAGAGCTTCTCGGTGGAGACCGTTCAGAAGACTGCCCGCTGGTTGGCTTCGCTGAGCCGTGCCGAGCGTGAGGAGCTCGGCTACATGCACCCCGGCCGGGTGGATGTGATTGGTGCTGGCGCGACGATTTACGCCCGCATCCTGACCCGTCTGAATGAGATGACTGATGGTGCCGTGGATTCGGTGACCGTCAGCGAGCACGACATTCTGGACGGTATCGCTCTGTCCCAGCTGTAGGCTTGAGCGCTCGCGCCGTGAACCGATGGTGGTTCACGGCGCGGCTCAGCTTGAGGAGTTTTAATGGTTCGTTCTGAGCGTCGGCGAGGTATGCCCCTGACCGGCTGGTCTTTTGCGCCGTCTTTCGCCTGTGCGTCTCGTGTATGTGGTGTGCGCGCCTCGGTTGGTTCTGACCGAGGCGCTACTTGCCGCATCCGTAAGGGTGCAGCTTTGGGCGCCAGTGCCGCGTTGACTCTTCTGCCGTTGTGGACCCCGCTGGCGCCTGCTGCCTGGGCGACGGACCCGACTCCTTCCGCTTCTGCGTCTCCGAGCCCTAAGAGGGAGGTGACGGCGACTCCTTCGCCGTCGGGTACTGCGGTTCCGAAGACTTCGGCGACTCCGAGTCAGGGCGCGTCAACCACGAATGGTGATGATGTTCGTCAGCGTGAGTATTGGCTGAATGAGTACGGTATTACGTCCTTGTGGTCGCAGGCTACGGGTAAGGGCGTGACGGTTGCTGTGATTGATACGGGCGTGGACGGCACCCACCCGGATCTTGAAGGTAATGTTCTGCGCGGTTATGACGCCTCGGGCGTTGGTAGCGAGGACGGCTGGAAGGGCCTGGGCGCTGAGCCGATGCACGGCACGGAGGTCGCTTCTCTGATTGCCGGTCACGGTCACGATACGCGGGGCTATTCTGCAATTGCAGGTCAGCCGGGTAAGCCGACCGGTGTGATTGGTGTAGCTCCCGATGCGAAGATTCTGCCGATTTCGCTGAATATGGGTACGACCGGCGGTAAGAGCATTGATGAGCAGATCCCGGCGGCGGTGCGTTACGCGGTCGATAATGGGGCTCAGATTATTAACATGTCGATTGGCTCGAATAAGACGAGCTGGCCGCAGAGCTGGGATGAGGCGTTTGCCTACGCTGAGCAGAAGGGCGTGCTGATTGTTGCGGCTGCGGGTAACCGCGGTAGCGGCTTGACGCAGGTTGGTGCTCCGGCGACGATTCCTGGCGTGTTGACGGTTGGTGGTATTGACCGGAAGAAGGCTGTTGCTGAGGGCTCGTCGACTCAGGGCATTTCGATTGCTGTGGTTGCTCCGAGTACGGATATGATTGCGGCTGCTCCGGGTAACGGGTACATGATTTGGTCGGGTTCTTCGGCTGCTGCGCCCTTGGTGACGGGTGTTGCGGCGTTGTTGAAGCAGAAGTATCCGAAGGAGTCTGCGGCTCAGTTGGCTCAGCGTTTGATTGCTTCGGCTGATGATGCTGGCGTGACGGGCCGTGACCCTTTGTATGGTTACGGTATTTTCAATCCGCAGGATGCGATGGCTTTGGCGGCGCCTACGGTGACTGCAAATCCGTTGGGTTCTATTTCTGAGTGGATTGCGGTGCACCGTAAGCGGCAGGTGAGCGATCCGACTCCTAGCGATGCTGCGCCGGTCCATGAGGAGGGCGAGAGCATTGTGAAAGCGGCTGCGCCGGATGCGCGTCGCCCTCCGGAGGATCGTGGCTGGTTGCCGCCGGTGATTTTGGCGGCGCTGACGTTGTGGCTGACGATTATTACGGCTGGTTCGGTGCATCGTTTGCATAGGATGCATGTGAGTGCGGGGCAGGCTGCGCGGATGGCTCGTGCGGCGGCGCATCATCCGGGGTCTCATCGGGGTACTCGCCGGACCTCTCGTTAGTACTGTTTGATGACGTTTTTCTGTTGTACAGTGGCTTTTCTGTTCGCCCGGGGCTGACTTTTGAGTTGGCCCCGGGCTTTATTGTTTGGGTTGGGGGTTCTGGCAGGATAAGCAGTAATAAACGAAAATATCGAACACGCCGCGTAAAAATCAGAAAGGGTGTTTTTGACCGTAACCACCATTAAGGGGTGAACCCCGTTCAGATGCGCAAAACTTTTAACTTAGTGTGCGCCCTGAGACGGCATAAGTGCGAAATTACCTAAACAAAGGCGTAAAATAGAAGATAACAGGTATGTGATAGACAGGCTCGTGCTGCTAGCCACTTCGCGTTGCGCAAGGACTTCCAGAGCGGGCCGCTTTGTTCGTCAGGGGAGCTTTCGGAACGACCCGAAAGTTGCACATACCACCCTACCGGGGCTACCGAACCTCGGTACCTAAAGACTAGGAAGTAACAAAATGGCATTCACTAAGGTGGCACAGGACCGTCCTCGCGTCCTGATCGTCGGTGGCGGCTACGTCGGCTTCACCGTTGCTAAGAAGATCCAGAAGGCTATCAAGGAGACCGGTGGCGTTGTCACCATCGTTGAGCCGAACCCCTACATGACTTACCAGCCCTTCCTCCCCGAGGTTGCAGCAGGTTCCATGGAAGGCCGTAACGCAACTGTGCCGCTGCGCCAGCACCTGCGCGACACCGAGCTGATTCCGGGCCGTGTTGTCTCCATCGACCACGCAAACCGCACCGCTGTTGTGGAGCCCACCGACAACGGTGAGCCCTTCGAGCTGAAGTACGACGAGATCGTCCTCGGCGCAGGCGCAGTGACCCGTGCATTCCCGATTCCGGGTCTGGCAGAGGTTGCTATCGGTCTGAAGACCATTGAAGAGGCAGTTTCTGTTCGTAACTGGGTTCTGGACCGCATCGAGGTTGCATCCATGCTCAGTGATGCTGAGGCACGTCGCCGTGCCCTGACCTTCGTCATTGTTGGTGGTGGCTTCGCTGGCGTTGAGACCATCTCCGAGCTCGAGGACATGGCACGCGTTGCTGTGGAGCGCAACGAGCGTCTTTCCGTTTCCGACCTGCACTTCGTCATGATTGAGGCTGCACCGCGCATCATGCCCGAGGTTCCCGCAGACCGTGCAGAGAAGGTCGTTGCAGAGCTGCGTGCGCGCGGCATCGAGATCCTGCTGAACACCTCCCTCTCCGACGCAACCGACGGTAACCTGCAGCTGATCAACATGGCTGACAAGTCCCCCGCAGGCGAGATCAAGACCGACACCCTGATTTGGACCGCAGGCGTGGCAGCATCCCCGATGCTGAAGAACACCGACTTCCCGATTGACGAGCGTGGCCGCGTTCGCGTGAGCGCAGACCTGCGCGTCACCGGCGACGACGGCGTGGTTGAGGGTGCTTGGGCTGCAGGCGACAACGCAGCTGTTCCGGATCTCTCCGGTGGCGGCGTGGGCGGCTTCTGCGTTCCCAACGCTCAGCACGCTTCCCGCCAGGCTGTTGTTCTGGCTAAGAACCTGCTGGCTGCTCGCCGCGGCGAGCCCCTGACCGACTACTACCACGAGACCATTGGTGTTGTGGCAGGTCTGGGCCTGTGGAAGGGCGTTGCAAACTTCAAGGGCAAGACCATTGGCGGCCCGCTGGCATGGATCATGCACCGCGGCTACCACGGCTCTGCAATCCCCACCACCGAGCGTACCGTTCGCGTTATGACCACCTGGGCTCTGAACCAGATCTTCGGTCGCGACACCTCCTCGATTCGCCACCAGCGTTCCCCGCGCCTGGCATTCCAGGAAGCAACCGGTACTGCACCGGCACGCCAGAAGGCAAAGCTCTAAAATAGCCTGACTTAGGGGTACGCCCCTGGGATAGCGCATTTGAGATAAAAGCAATGGGCGGTGCGGAAGACTTTGGTCTTCCGCACCGCCTATTTTGCGCCTGGATGCTTGCGAGCTGTCTAGCTTAGCTCCCCACCAGCGCTTTTGCGTGATGCTTGCTGCGGTGGGGTGCGGGGAACTGTTTGAAATGTGTCTCTGCTTAGATTCGGGTGCGTTTTCGTGGAATAATAAATATTTGTGTCCCGGACTGTTCGGGATACGCCCTCATAGTCCAATTGGCAGAGACAGAGGACTTAAAATCCTTGTGTTCTGGGTTCGAGTCCCAGTGGGGGCACTGCATAGACACGCGTAGATGCGCGGTATAGATAGGCGGCGGCTCTTCCCGTGGGGGAGGGGCCGCCGCTTGCGTGTCTGAAGGTTTACAGGTTTGGGGTTTGCTGTTTGGAAGTTAAAAGGCGATGCCCCCGACCCATACTATCGGGGGCATCGTGGAGTGGCGGTGCGGGCTATGGCATTCCGCGCACTCTCTTCACCGCGGATAGAAGAGCTCGTCCTCTGCCGGAATCAGGACGGCTGGCGGTGAAGTCTGGTGAACCTGCAGGTGATTGCCTGCCTCGGTCATGTGTGGAGGCAGGAGGCGGTTCAAAGCTTACTTGCGGCGCGCGGTCACGAGCGCGTCGATGGAGAACTTGCCTGCGCCGCTGTATTTCGTGGTGTTGTTCATGCCTTCAAGCTTGACAAGTAAAGTTTTACACTTCAAGTAAGTCTAGTTTGTGGAGAAAAAGAGTGCAAAACAGGGGGTTTAGATGACGTTTTGTGACGGGGCTCCACGCCCTAAAACACCCGCGAACCGTCTTCCGGAGCTCAAAAAACGTGAGACCCTATAAAGAGACACAGCCACAGACGCACCCCTGCCTGAACGGGGGAGCAGAGTCAGAAAGGCACAGCATGCAGACTAAACCCTCCATCATTGCCGTCGATATGGACGGCACCTTCCTCACCGACTCCAAAACCTTCGACACCGAACGGTTCGCGCGCATCCTGCCCCGCCTGCAGGCGCATGGAATCCACTTCGTCGTGGCGAGCGGAAATACCCATGCCAAGCTACAGGACTATATGCGCGGTTTCGAGGACCAGGGCCTCACCTACATTGCTGAGAACGGCGCGTACCTCGCCGATGACAGCGGTCAGCTTGCCGTGCATCCCTTTGAGGAAGAGGATATCCCGCGCATTATTGAGGTAGTGCAGGGGCTGGACCAGATCGGTCTGCTGGTGTGCACCACCGAGGGTATTTACCTGCCCAAGGATCGTTGCGATCAGATTGTGCACATGATTCGCGGCTATTTTGAAGACACCGGTCAGGAGCTTCCCGAAACCCTCACCCTGGAGGACTTTGCGGCGTTCTTCTTCCCCGGCTCGGTCATGGTTGACTCTATTGAAGATTTTGAGGGTGCACCCATTAAGTTCCCGCTGCTGACTCCGCCTAAGCAGACGCAGCAACTGAGCGTCTACTTGCGTGAGGTTCTTCCGCAGACCGTTACCCCGATGGTCAGCGGCTTCGGTGCCATTGACCTGGTGCGCACCGGTGTCAACAAGGCGACCGGTCTGAAGGACCTGTGCGAGCGTCTGGATGCTGACCCTGCGGGCATTCTTGCCTTCGGTGACGGCGAGAATGACATGGAGATGCTCCGCTATGCGGGCTGGGGTGTCGCCATGTCTAACGCCCCGGAGGTTGTGCGGAATGCTGCTGACGAGGTGATCGGCTCGAACGAGGAGCAAGCAGTTCTGGATTATCTGGAGCAACTCCTGGATCGTTTGGAAGCTTCGCACTAGACGCTTCACAAAGAGGTGCGCCGGAGGGTCTGCATGCGGGGCGGTGTGGACTTGGGTGAACCTCAGGTAAACACCGCCCTGAAATATTCTGGCAAGGTCGCCAGATGCGCTTGCTGGTAACGAACAGCGCCCGTGAGCGCAGAATCTATCCGATAGAATTAACAAGAATTAGTTTTGTCCCCGTATGAAGGAGAGAATGATGGCGGGAAATCCGCTTCTGAATTCAATGACGAAGAATGCCACTCAGGGTGACTCTCGTTTCGGTCGCTTTGGTGCGCAGTCTCAGCAGAACAACCAGCAGGCGTACGGTCAGCAGCAGGGCTACGGCCAGCAGACTTACGGTCAGTACGGTCAGCAGTCCTACGGCCAGTACGGCCAGCAGGGCTACGGTCAGAACGCATACGGTCAGCCCCAGTACGGCCAGCAGGCACAGTACGGACAGCCGTACGGTGAGGCTGACTACGGCGTAGCAGCCCCCACCTACTCGGAGCCCATCCCTGCCGGTGAGCGTCTGACCATGAACGATGTCATGGTTAAGACCGGCATCAACCTGGGCCTGGTCGCTGTCGGTGCCGCTGTTGCATGGTACATGCCGGTGCTGCTGTTCCTGGGCATGCTTGGCGGTCTGGTCCTGGGTCTGGTGAATTCCTTCAAGAAGAAGGTTTCCCCGGTCCTGGTCATGACCTACGCCTTCATGGAAGGTCTGCTGCTCGGTGGCCTGTCCGCTGTTGTGGACATGCGCTACCCCGGCGTGGCAATTCAGGCTGTTCTGGCAACCCTCGTGGTCGCAGGTACTACCCTGGCGCTGTTCGCGAACGGTAAGCTGCGTGCAACCCCCAAGCTCAACAAGATTTTCATGATCGGCGCTATTGGTTACCTGGCGTACGGTCTCATCTCGATCCTGGGTGCGGGTATCTTCGGTTCCTCGCTGAACAGCTTCTCTATCGGTGGTATCCCGCTGGGTCTGGTTGTTGGCCTGTTCGCTGTTGCGCTGGCAACCTACTCGCTGCTGCTGGACTTCACCACCACCTCCGAAGCTGTGGAGGCGGGCCTGCCCGAGCGTGAGTCCTGGCGTCTTGCATTCGGCCTGACCGCTTCTCTGGTCTGGCTGTACGTTGAGATCCTGCGTGTTCTCATGTACCTGGCAAGCATCTTTAGCAACGACTAAAGCTCACTTTGAGGCGGCGGTACCGTGATGGTGCCGCCGCCTTTGCCGCTTTACTTCCCCTGTGTATTGAGGCGCGGGGGAGAGCACACAATAACAACACCACACACCGCCTCCGATGGGGTAGCTGAAGCTGCCCCGCACGAGTGCGACACCGATAACGATTTGGAGACACCGTGAAAATTACACCTGTTGCAGAAGAGCATGTAGCCGAGGAGGAGCGCGGCTACCGGGTTCCTTTTGCCATGGAAGTTGCCGGTGCTTGGGCGTGGCGCATCATTATGATTGCCGGTGCAGGCTGGATCCTTTGGAAGGGTCTGGGGCACGTCTCCCTGCTGGTTATTTCTCTTCTGGTGGCTCTGCTTCTGGCGGCTCTGTTGAGCCCCGCCGTGATGCTTCTGCGTAAGAAGGGTGTTCGTGCCGGTGGCGCGGCGGCTATTGCCGAAATCGGTATGATCCTCGTGCTCGCCGGTATTATTTCGCTGACCGGTCAGCAGATTCTGCGCGGTTTTGTGTCCATGGCGGATAAGGCGGTGCAGGGCTACCAGCAGCTGATTGGTTGGTTGAAGAACCTCGGCTACGAGTTCGGCGCCGACCAGATGAACCAGCTGTTGGATCAGATGGAGAGCGCTGTAACCAATAACCCCAGCTCCGTGCTGCACGGTGTGTCTCAGGTGGGTTCGACTGCGGCTGAGGTTGCGACCGGTACCCTGCTGACTCTGTTTACCCTGGTTTTCTTCCTGATGGAGGGCGAGCGTATCTGGCTGTTCGTCACTCGCCTCTTCCCGAAGGATGCGCGTGCCGCAGTCAACGGTGCGGGTCGCGCGGGTTGGAAGTCCCTGGGTGCGTACGTGCGCGTTCAGATTCTGGTGGCGGCTATTGACGCTATCGGCATCGGTATTGGTGCTGCAATTCTGGGTGTTCCGCTGGCTATCCCGCTGGGTGTGTTGGTCTTCCTCGGTTCTTTCGTTCCTGTGATTGGTGCCCTCATTTCTGGTGCTGTGGCTGTGCTGCTGGCGCTGGTTGCTCTGGGTCCGGTGCAGGCGCTGATTATGCTCGGTATCGTTCTGCTGGTTCAGCAGCTCGAATCCCACATTCTGCAGCCGCTCATTATGGGTAAGGCTGTCTCCCTGCACCCGCTGGCGGTTATTTTCTCGGTAGCTGGTGGCTCCATGATTTTTGGTGCGGTGGGTGCTCTGTTCGCCGTGCCGACTCTGGCTGTGGTCAACTCGGTGGTGCGTTATCTGGCGAATCGTGACTGGGAGAAGGAGGCGCCTCGTGAGGAGGAGTTCCTCTTCCCGCATGAGCTGGAACGCCGTAAGAAGGCTGAGGAGAAGGCCCAGGAACGGCAGGAGAGCGTCAAGAATCTGGCCTCCCGGGTGCCGAGCCGTCAGAAGGCTGAGGAGCCTGAGAACCAGGCTTCCGAGGCTTCGGACTCCTCCGAAGACTAGGGGCCTGCATCGAGCGGGAGGTTTTGGCGTAGGGCACCCCGCCACCCTCGATAACGCACCGCTAACTCGTCCCGGCGATACCGCCGGCCGCGATGCCGTCTACGGCGGTGTCTCGCCAGGGGGCTACTTGCGACCGGGTAGCCCCCTTCGCTGTACCCATCCTCTAAAATGGGATGAGCAATACATCACCATCCCGCGCCCGCGGGACAACGCACCGTCAGAATGGAAAACCCGTGAGCGTAGATCTCGACTCCCTGCCCGTGACCATTACCGATATTGAACGTGCCGCAGAGCTGCTCGAAGGCGTTATTGAACGCACCCCGGTCGCCCATTCGCGTGCCCTGAGCCAGCGCCTGGGTTCCGAGGTGTTCTTCAAGTGTGAGAACCTGCAACGCGCCGGTTCGTTCAAGGTGCGCGGCGCGTATGTGCGCATGGCAAAGCTCTCCGAGGAGGAGAAGAAGCGCGGCGTCGTGGCGGCGAGTGCAGGTAACCACGCTCAGGGTGTGGCTCTGGCTGCTGACCGTCTGGGCATTAAGGCTCGCATTTACATGCCGCTGGGTGCGGCACTGCCTAAGATTACCGCAACCCGCGATCACGGCGCTGAGGTTGAGCTGCACGGCCTGACCGTGGATGAGGCTCTGGCGGAGGCGAAGCGCTACGCCGAAGAGACCGGCGCGGTGTTCGTGCACCCCTTCGACAATGAAGACATTATTGCCGGCCAGGGCACCATCGGTCTGGAAATCCTGGAGCAGGTTCCGGACGTTGACACCGTGATTGTGGGTGTTGGCGGCGGCGGTCTGCTGGCTGGCCTGTCCGCTGCTATCCGTGCGAAGGAGCAGAAGCTCGGCAAGAAGATTAAGATTATTGGTGTTCAGGCGGAGCACGCGGCGGCGTACCCGCTGTCGCTGGCTGCGGATGCTCTGGTGCCGTTGAAGAAGGTTTCCACCATCGCTGATGGTATTGCGGTGGGCCGCCCCGGCCAGATGCCTTTCTCCATCATCAAGGAGCTGGTGGACGATGTGGCGACCGTGAGCGAAGACGATATTGCTCGCGCCCTGATCTTCCTGATGGAACGTAACAAGCTTGTGGTGGAGCCTGCCGGTTCGGTGCCTGTGGCGGCGCTGATGAACGGCAAGCTGAAGGAAGAGTACGGCGACCTGGGTACGGTCGTGTGCGTGCTCTCCGGCGGCAATATTGACCCGATGCTGATGCTGAAGGTGATTCAGCGCGGTCTGTCGGCGGCTGGCCGCTACATGACCGTGAAGATGATGCTGTCTGACCGTCCGGGTGAGCTGGCGACCATCTCCCGCATTATTTCCGAGAACGACGCGAACGTCACCGGTGTGGACCACACCCGCGTGGGTGGCTCGCTCTCCATGGGTGACGTGTCGATTACGATCGACATGGAGACCAAGGGTGTGGAGCACTGCCGCCAGGTTATTTCTGCCCTGGAGGATGAGGGTTTCAAGCCCATCATCGTCTACTAAGCCGATATATTTATTAGCCGACGAGCTGTAATAGGTGCGCCTGCGACGTATAGGCAGAACGCGAGAATAGACAAAAACAGTGCGGGGTGCTGACCGTTGATGGTCAGCACCCCGCACTGTTTGTTTTATATCTAGCGCTGTCTCTTAGCTCTAATCTCTTAGCCCTGGTAGGGGGTTGCGGAGATAATCTTGGCGCTCAATTCCTTACCGTTCGGAGCGGTGTAGGTGACCTCGTCGCCCTGCTTAGCGCCCATAATTGCTGCGCCGAGGGGGGACTTCTCGGAGAAGACCTTCAGGTCGCTACCTGCCGGCAGAGTGTCCTCAATTTCGCGGGAGCCGAGCAGGAACTTCAGAGTGCGGCCGGCAACCTCAGCTTCGATAACCATGCCGTGTTCTACCACGCCGTCGTCAGCGGGAGTGTCGCCGATGTGCGCGGTTTCCAGCAGGTGCTTGAGCTGCTTGATGCGCGCCTCGTTCTTCGCCTGCTCGTCGCGTGCTGCGTGGTAGCCGCCGTTCTCGCGGAGGTCACCCTCATCGCGTGCCTGCGCGATGCGGTCAACGATTTCCTGGCGGTACGGGCCGGAGAGGTACTCCAGCTCCTGGGTGAGGCGGTCGAAGGCGTCCTGAGTGAGCCATGCACCGGTGTTTTCAGCCATGCGTGTCCTTTGCTTATGCGCCGGCTCTGCCGGTGCGAAACGAATAAACCCGCTACCGCGTGCCGCGTTCAATGCGCGGCGGTACCGGTAACGGAATGAATCAACAGACCTATTCTAGAGCACCGGAGGATTTTCGGCTGTTATGCCGGTCGTATCTTCCCCTCTGAGCGCATCTTCGTCGGTACGCACGCCTGTAGCTGAACGCTCCGCCAGCATCAGCCTGTTTCATGCCCAAGAATCTGCTGATATGACGGCATGTTTCACGATGTCACACGGCGTCATCTGCGCTAGTGTACCGGCGCTATCCTTGGGTATCATACGAGAAGCTACAACCGTAAAATTTCTGCCGTGTAGCGCTCGTATTCGCGAGTCACAGACACATCATCGACCCCCTGGCGCATCATCTAAAGGAGACCACCGTGAGCGAAGCCATTGAACAGCTGAAGGCAAACCTGCCGTCTCACCCTCCCGTGGACTCCCTCAAACCCCTGGAGGAGGACTACACCGGTCTGCGCATCCTCGCGGTGCACGCCCACCCGGACGACGAGTCTTCCAAGGGCGCCGGTACCGCCTCGGCGTATATTGCCCGTGGCGCCCGCTTCATGGTGGCGACGATGACCGGCGGCGAGCGCGGTGACATCCTGAACGAGGAGATCGATAAGAGCCCGCGTGCGCACCGCGACCTGCCGGGTCTGCGCCGTGCTGAGATGGCGGCTGCCCGCGAGATTATGGGTATTGAGCACCGCTGGATTGGCTTCTTCGACTCGGGTCTGCCCGAGGGCGACCCCATGTCGCCGCTTCCCTTCGGTAGCTTTGGCACCATGCCCCTGGACCGTGCCGCCGCGCCGCTCGTGCGTCTGGTGCGTGAGTACCGCCCCCACATCATCATCACCTATGACGAGATCGGCGGTTACCCGCACCCCGACCACATCATGACCCACAAGGTTGCCGTGGAAGCATTCGAGAAGGCAGGCGACCCGGAAGCCTACGTGGGTGAGGGTGAGCCCTGGACCCCACTGAAGCTCTACTACGACCGCGCATTCAACCCCGAACGCACCCTCGCCCTGCACGAGCATCTGCTCGATACGCACGGTGAGAGCCTGCTGAGCGGCTGGATTGAGAACATCGCGCACCGCGCTTCCTCGGGGGAGGCGCCTCGCCACGAGACTACGACCCGCATCCTGGTTCACGAGCACTTTGAGCAGCGCGATCAGGCTTTGCGCGCGCACGCCTCGCAGGTGGACCCGAACGGCGTGTTCTTCGCCGTTCCCAGTGAGAAGCTGAAGGATATTTGGCCCTGGGAGGACTACACGCTGGCCGCCTCGCACGCTGAGGTTCAGCTGCCCGAATCTAGCCTGGACGAGGGCCTGAGCGACTACTACGTTATCTAGGCTGGGGTGCATCGCCCCGCGCGTTACAATGATGCCCTTCACCCACGATATGAGTCGTAGGTGAAGGGCATCATCCATTCTTAGGCGCGCGATGCGTGCAGCCCCTGTGCACAACCCCGAACGCCGCCACCAGATGCCACAAATTTTGAGCCGATTCTCAGCCCAACCGTGATGCCGATTGCCGCGAAGGTACGGCGCGGCGGCGTAGAATAAGAGCTTGGACTCTTTCGTTATGAGCCCGCTGAATTATCTGCCACGACAGCCGAATGAGGTATGAGCTATGAGCGCCAACGCCCTGCCCGTGATTACTGTGCACGGCCACGCCAGCAACCCCGGCACTGTCACTGAGCCTACCGTCTATGAGCAGGCTCTGGCGCGCTCGCTGAGCCCCGAATCCCTGCCGGCACATATTGGAGTGCTGGTGGACGGTAACCGCCGCTGGGCGGCTCAGCGCGGCTTGAGCACCCGTGAGGGCCACGCCGCCGGTGCGGAGCGAATTATTGATTTTCTGGCCTGGTGTACTGAGCTGTCGATTCCGCAGGTGAGCCTGTACATGCTCTCCACTGAGAACCTGAAGCGCCCCGAGAAGGAGCTGACCGGCCTGGTCGCTGTGATTGATGCGTTCTTGGTGCGTCTGGTGGAGTCCGCCTGCGGTCCGGTGCGCGCTATCGGCAATATTGACCTAATTCCTCCTCAGCTGCACGAGCGCCTGGATTGGGCGATTGAGCAGACTGCGCACCTGCCCGGTGTTCGCGTGAACATTGCGGTCGGCTACGGCGGCCGCCAGGAGATTGTGGACGCGGTCAGCTCGGTTCTGCGTGAGGCCGCCGCTGAGGGCGCATCCTTGGAATCGCTTGCCGAACAGCTGAGTGTGGAGGATATTTCTTCGCACCTGTACACCGCCGATATGCCCGACCCGGACCTGCTGATTCGCACTTCGGGCGAGCAGCGCCTGTCCGGTTTCATGACCTGGCAGAGCGCGTATTCTGAGTTTTATTTCTGCCGC
Source organism: Rothia sp. HMSC071C12 (assembly GCF_001813895.1). NCBI lineage: Bacteria > Bacillati > Actinomycetota > Actinomycetes > Micrococcales > Micrococcaceae > Rothia > Rothia sp. HMSC071C12. Next base: position 125,149 of record NZ_KV814370.1, on the reverse strand, counting down.
GCCCTGTGGCCGGATTTCACACGCGTTGATTTTCTGCGTGCCCTGCGGGATTACGCGAACCGTTCCCGCCGCTTCGGTTCCTAGAACTTGGATGCCCTAGCGCCATCGGTGCATGTTTCTCGGCCGGCTGGCTGGTTCCTGGCTAGCAGTCTCCGGTAGTACAGCCTCCAGCAATACAGAATGGACGTTCTATGCTCGCTGAGCTTTCCCGCCTCTACAACGCTGGAGGCGCCTCCGTTATTGCCGCTCTGGTGCTCGGCAGCTACCTGCTGTATTTTCTGTGGTGCGCCCTGCGGCTGTGGCGTATTGACGTGCGGGAGCACCGTCTGCCGCACCGCATCCTGATTCCTTTGGCTATTGCCACCTATACGGCACTGCCGGTGTCTTTGCTTTTTGCCGGTCGCCCCGCCGATATTTGGCGTGTGATTGGTGCCGGTCTGGTGCTGTGGTTCTGCTACCTGCTTCTGCGTATCCTGTCTTTTGGCGCGCTGGGCCGCGGGGATGTGAAACTTGCCGGCATTCTGGGCGGTGTGCTCGGGTACCTGTCCTGGGCGAATCTGGGCTGGGCGTCGCTGGTGACGTTCCTTGCCGGTGGTCTGGTGTCTTTGGCTCTGGTGCTGTTCACGAAGGCGCGCGGTAGCACCCGCATTGCCTTCGGTCCGTTTATGCTTCTGGGTGCGCTGGTGGCGTTGGCTGCTCCGGCGTATTCTCTGTGGTAGATTCCGAAGTAGGGTGACCGTCCGGCTAAGTGGCGGGCTTGTTCTGTGTGCGGCTCGCGACTGTTCGCTCTGCTCTCTAGCACCTATTCCCCTGGTAGACTTGCCGGGGCTTTTGAAAGGTTGATGTTATGCCTACTCCTCCCTATATCCGTAAGCTGCGTGAGCGGATCGGTTCGGATTACCTGTGGCTGTCCGGTGCGACGGCTGTGGTGTACCGTGAGCAGGATTCTAAGGTGCTGCTGGTGCGCCGTAGCGATAACGGGGCGTGGACTCCGATTACGGGCATTGTGGACCCGGGGGAGAGTCCCGCACTGACCTGCCTGCGTGAGGCGCAGGAGGAGGCGAACGTGCAGATTGAGGTGCTGGAGTTGGCGCAGGTGAAGGCTGACCCGCCGATGCAGTTCGGTAATGGTGACCGCTGCCAGTTCTTGGATCATACGTTCTTGTGCCGCTGGGTTTCTGGTGAGGCGAAGGTGAACGACGAGGAGTCTTCGCAGGTGCGTTGGGTGGATGTGTCTGACCCGGCGGAGCGTGCGTTGCTTTCGGATCGGATGCTGGACCGTATTGATGCGGCGCTGAACTATAACGGCCACTGCCGTTTTGGTTTGGAGTCGGTGCCGCCGGAAGAGCTCTAGACCGGTTACTGGGACTGAGTAAAAGCTGCCGAACTAAACCTGTACATACAGAAGGAGGGGCGACCCGCCGTCATGGCGAGTCGCCCCTCCCAGCATTTTTATGACAGTTTGTTACATGTTATTGGGTGGTTCTTCCTGTTTTTCTGTGGGAGTGGGGGACTGGAAGCCTAAAGGTTGCCGTGGTTTTATTTTGTTTTTGTCTTCTTTACCTTAAGTTGCGTCTGTGTATCGAGTTATGAGTGGTGTACATGAGATGCTTTATATATGACACGGGTTACATTGGGAGTGACGGCCCCGTATTAGTCAGTAACCCGAGAAAGATTCGTTCACGTGATGTTCTGGTGAGCGTAGTCGCTTTCCTTTTACTCTGCCTATAAATCTTTAAGGCATGCCATTTTTCTGTGAACTAGGCTCATTGTGTTCATCGCAATTCTTGGGCGCTATTTTGATGCGTCCTGGAAGGAGCAAAGCATGACAACACATAAAATACCCTGGAGAATCTACGTAGCCCTTATTGGCTCTCTGGTAGGTACAGGAATATATTCCTTCGCCCTACCCATCGCGATTCTCGCTAGTACAGGCGAAATTGGGTTGGCTGGCGTAATGGCGGTAGCCATGCAAATCCCCAATATCGCCTTGGCATATCCACTAGCAACCCTATCTGATAGTCTGCCTCGAAAACCTATGATTGTGATTGCCGGGGCAGTAAACATCCTCAGCATCCTTACCTTGGCGTTGATGATTGAGCAGCATATGCTGTCATGGTTCACCATCGCCGCACTAGGATTTGTGAGCGGTGTCTTCTCCGAACTGGCTGCTGCCTCAGAAGCAGGATATATTCCGCAGCTTCTCGGACGAGAAAACCTTCTTTCGTACAATGCACGTCGTGAAATTTGCGAGGGAATATCCGCAATCATTGCACCCCCTACAGCAGGATTTATTGTTCTTGTCGCGGGTGCAACGGTCGGTCTTATCGTCCCGGTGCTCCTTTTCGGAGCGGCAACTATTTCATACGCAACGTTGCCATCCGTAGAGATGGAAACTAAAACTGAGCAACGCGAAACCGCACAACATGGGTTTATTCACCGCATGTTTGACGGTATCCAATACATGTTCTCCGGCGCCCCGCAGAGACTTATCCTTGTCTACACGTTCTTCTTGGCGGCAGCTACGGCATCGTATTCACTCATCATTATTTACCGCCTGTATGAGGAGCTCACTTTTGAAGCCTCAGTGGTAGGCATGATTATGGCCTGCAGCGGTATCGGTGGTATCGTCGCGGCGCTCATCATCGATCGTTTCCTCTCTTTCGAGAACACGCGAGGAATGCTACTGGTCGCCAACGTCGTATCCCTGCTCGGAATACCGCTCGTCACCATCAGCAATAACCCCGTAGTGCTCGGCGCCTTGCTCTTCATCCTGGACGTAGGATGGGCATCAGCTTTCATCTTCTCCAATAATCTGCGTGACTGCATTACACCGAATGAGCTACTGGGGCGTGCCAGCTCCCTTGACGGTGCCGTATTTGGATTAGGAACGCTGTACTCCATGGGCGCGGTAGCACTGATGCTTGACCATCTCGGCTCCTTCAACGCTGCGCTTGTCGTCAGTATCCCGGCTGTACTCTGCCTCATCTACACGCTGGTCCACTATAAACAGTTCAAAGTGTTCAATATTGTTGAACAATAGTGAGAACCCGCTACCAACTCAATGACGGGGCAGAGAACACATACAGAGGGAGGGGCGACCCGCCGTCATGGCGAGTCGCCCCTCCCTCTATGGTTAAGCCGCGAACCTCAGGCGAGGTTCAGGCGGGTGAGATTAGAAGTTGCCCAGCATCTTGGTGACGTCCAGAGCCGCATCCAGCTGCTCCTCAGTCACTTCGCCGCGCTCCACATAACCCAGAGCCACAACTGCCTCGCGGACAGTCACCTTGTGAGCCACCGAGTACTTAGCGATCTTTGCAGCAGCCTCGTAACCAATCAGCTTGTTCAGCGGGGTCACGGTCGACGGCGAAGCCTCAGCCAGGAATCGGCAACGGTCAACATTAGCGGTCAGACCGTCAATCATCTTCTCAGCCGAAACACGAGAAACATTAGCGAGCAGGCGGATCGACTGCAGCAGGTTAGCAGCCATCACCGGGATACCCACGTTCAGCTCAAACGCGCCGTTAGTGGAAGACAGAGCAATGGTTGCGTCGTTACCGATGACCTGAGCGGCAACCATGATGGTAGCCTCACAAATCACGGGGTTGACCTTACCGGGCATGATCGAGGAGCCGGGCTGCAGATCGGGGATGTGCAGCTCGCCCAGGCCGGTGTTCGGACCCGAACCCATCCAGCGGATGTCGTTGCTGATCTTCATCAGACCGTACGCCAGGGTGCGCAGCTGACCGGAAACCTCAATCAGGCCGTCACGGTTAGCCTGAGCCTCGAAGTGGTTACGAGCCTCGGTCAGGGGCAGGCCGGTCTCCTCAGCGAGCAGCTCAATCACGCGAGCGGAGAAGCCGTCCGGGGTGTTAATGCCGGTACCCACAGCGGTACCGCCCAGGGGAACCTCAGCCACGCGGGGCAGGGAAGCGTTCACACGCTCAATGCCGTAACGCACGGTTGCGGCGTAGCCGGAGAACTCCTGGCCCAGGGTGATGGGGGTTGCGTCCATCAGGTGGGTACGACCGGACTTCACAACGTCCTTGAACTCTGCAGACTTGCGCTCCAGGGACTCAGCGAGCACCTCGAGAGCGGGAATCAGGTCCTTCACCAGAGCCTCGGTCACAGCAACGTGCACGGAGGTGGGGAAGACGTCGTTGGAGGACTGGGAAGCGTTCACGTGGTCATTGGGGTGAACCTCAATGCCCTTGGACTCCAGGGAACGGGATGCCAGGGTTGCCAGAACCTCGTTCGCGTTCATGTTCGAGGAGGTACCGGAACCGGTCTGGAAGACGTCAATGGGGAAGTGGGCGTCGTACTTACCGGTTGCTACCAGATCCGCTGCGTCGCGGATAGCCTGGGCGCGCTCAGCGTCGAGCACCTTGAGTTCCTCATTGGCGGTCGCGGCTGCCTTCTTCACGAGGGCAAGCGCACGAATATGAGCGGATTCGAGGGTCTGACCCGAAATCGGGAAGTTCTCGACTGCGCGCTGGGTCTGTGCACGGTAGAGTGCATCAGCCGGAACGCGAACTTCGCCCATGGTGTCATGTTCAATGCGGTATTCAATGTTTTCAGCCATATCTCTAGGATAGGCGTTCAAAGTGGCTTACGTCGCCTCGAAAAGGTGTCAAAAGAGGAAAAACGCTCATAAATTTTGCGGCGTGAGAAGGCACGTAAAAACCCCGCCCCGGCAGATGTGCGAACACGCTACCGTGGCGGGGGTATCCCATAGAAAAATCTGTTGTTAAGTGCGAGCATGTGGGTTCTCGCGCTAAGGCTCGTAATGAGCGGAGAAGAGGAAACCTAGTCCAGGTTCTCGGCAACCACAACGCGCGGGGGAGTCTTCACGACCACCGGAAGCGCCTGAGTCGGCGGGTTCTGCGAGTCGTTCTTCTCCTCCGGCAGGGTCAGATCCTGCGAACTGAACACCAGCTCCGCCTTACCCTCCTTCAGATGGTAGAAGACACCAATCACGGCGACCTTACCCTCAACCACCGCATCCGAAATGATGTGGGACTGCTCAATAATGCGGATGGCGGTCTGGCGGGTGTGCTCACGCACCATGTCGTTGACGACCGGGTTCTCCGGCAGCTTCGGGGACATCACCGAGGGCAGGATGTGCTGCACCAGGTTACGGATGAAGCCGTGCGGCATCTCACCGGACTCCAGGGACTTGCTGGCCGCAGTCACAGCACCGCAGGAGTCGTGACCGAGAACCATCACGATAGGGGTCTCAAACTCATCAACCGCGTACTCCAACGAACCGAGCGCCGCGTTCTCCAGCACATGACCGGCGGTACGCACCACGAACGCATCGCCCAGGCCCAGATCAAAAATAATCTCTGCCGCGAGGCGAGAGTCACCGCAACCGAAAATCGAGGCGAACGGGAACTGACCCGATGCCAGGTCGGTACGGCGAATCGTGTCCTGGTTGGGGTGCTCGTTGCTACCCTCAACAAAACGGCGGTTACCGTCCTTCAGACGCTTCCATGCTTCTGCGGGAGTCGGTTGGATGCCAGCCATGTGATGCTCCTTAGCGGACAAATACAGATAACGCGTGCCGTCGGAGCCAGCGAATCTGCGAACGAGTATGTGGGGCTTCAGGCGCTCGCACTGAAGCTCAGCTCCTTGCCCCGGGAGCCTCCCGGAGAAAGAACCTACCTCAAATATGCCTTAAATATGCGAAAAATAGCTAGTTTGGCGCGCCTTCACAACACCCAAAATCAGCGCCTCAGAGCGTACGAAGTGTCGAAGAGAGACGCAGCCCTCACCAATTTGCCGCATCTGCTCACCTTAAAGTCAACACGCACGCAAACTCGTTCAGAACAAGAAAAACGAAGCCTGCGCGCGCTATCCTGAAAGGAGCACTACTGCGTCGGCGACTTCGTGCTGGAAAGAACCAGCCAGCCGACGGTGTATTCAGAAATCTCGAAGGTGAGTCTATGACTACGAACAACAACCACGGCGATCGCAACCTCGCAATGGAACTGGTCCGCGCGACTGAAGCAGCAGCAATTGCTGCAGGCCCCTGGGTCGGCGCAGGCGAAAAGAACCTCGCAGATGGTGCAGCCGTAGACGCAATGCGTTACCGCCTCTCCACCGTCAGCTTCAACGGCACCGTCGTCATCGGTGAAGGCGAGAAGGACAAGGCTCCCATGCTGTACAACGGCGAAAACGTCGGCGACGGCTCCGGTCCCTCCCTCGACGTGGCGGTTGACCCCATCGACGGTACCCGCCTGACCGCACTCGGCATGGACAACGCCCTCTCCGTGATTGCTGTGGCAGACGGCGGCACCATGTTCGACCCCTCCGCAGTGTTCTACATGGAGAAGCTGGTCACCGGCCCCGACGCCGCAGAGTTCGTGGACCTGCGCCTGCCCGTCAAGCAGAACCTGCACCTGGTCGCTAAGGCTAAGGGCAAGAAGGTCAGCGAGCTGACCGTATGCGTGCTGGACCGTCCCCGCCACGCCAAGCTGATCCAGGAGATTCGCGAGGCAGGCGCCCGTACCCGCATCATCCTCGACGGTGACGTCGCTGGCGCTATCGCAGCCTGCCGCGAAAACACCGGCGTGGACCTCATGCTGGGCACCGGCGGCACCCCCGAAGGCGTTGTCGCAGCATGCGCTATCAAGGCAACCGGTGGCGTCATCCAGGGCCGCCTGGCACCGACCGACGAGGCAGAGCGTGAAAAGGCGCTGGAAGCCGGCCACGACCTCGACCGCGTGCTGACCACCAACGACCTGGTCACCAGCGACAACTGCTTCTTCGCCGCAACCGGTATCACCGACGGTAAGCTGCTGCGCGGCGTTCGCTACAGCAAGAACGTTGTGACCACCCAGTCGCTGGTTATGCGTTCCTCCTCGGGCACCGTGCGTACCGTTGAGGCAGAGCACCGCCTCTCCCGCCTGCGCGAGATTCTCTCGCACACCAAGAGCCCCGAAGAGCAGTAATCTTCGAAGAGCAGTAATCTTCGCCCCGCAAGGGCTGAGGAGCCGCGCTAAGACTCCTCAAACATTGCACATACATACACAGGGAGCCGCCCCCACCGAAGAACTCGGTGAGGGCGGCTCCCTCGTATATTTAGCTTTTAGTTCTCAGGATACGCCCCAGTAGCGGTGCGCCTGAACCCGTTAGCGAGAGCGGAAAGACTGAACCTTCGCCTTCGCCTTCGACACAGCATCACGAACTGCCGGACGAGCCTTGTACGCCAGCGTGTAGGCGCGGTAACCCAACGAAGTTACCGGAACATCCCAGGTACCCGGGTACTCCACCGACTCGCCGCCAAAGGACTTCTTGAACTTCGTGAAACCAGCCCACTCGTGATCCGGCTGATCCTCCGGCGCAATACCGAAGAGGTCAACGTACTTCAGACCCTTGCGCTTAGCGTCCAGGATAAAGTTCGTCACCACCGGAATACCCGCGGACAGGCGACGGTGCTCAAAAGAAGCCGCCGCATGCGCGTAGGTGCGGGTGTCATCCGAATCGTACACAAACGCCGCCGCAATCGGGGTGCTCTCACCGTTCTCATCGGTCAGCTTCGCAATGTACAGGGACGCCGCACCGGCGGGCATCAGCACGCGAGCAACCTGCATCAGGTACTCATCCTGCTGACGGTTAAAACCGTTACGGTCCGCAGTCTCATCCAAGAACGCGAACAGAATCGACAAATCCTCAGGATTCGTCGACACCTCAATGGTCACGCCCTTCTTGTGGATGTTGCGGTGCAGGTTGCGGTTATTGGACTTCATGCCCTTGAGGATCTCATCCTCAGAGCCCGAAAGATCAATAATCTGAGTGTGCGAAGGCTGCACCTGGCGAGGAGCCAGAACCGCACCGCGACGAGCCAAGAAAGCAGCCGCATCCTGATCGCCCCAAATAGCGGATTCAGTCGGCTCAATGCGCACAAACAGGCAACGATGCTTCGCAGCTTCTTCCTTCAACGACGTGAGAGCCTCATCAAAAGCCACAGCGCTGGAGGCGACCGGTCCGTACGGGCTGTACAGGTAGCGGCCGGTAGCGCCGCCCTCAACGGTCGCAAGGTACGACCAGCCGTTACCGCTCTTACGGATCACGGTGTGACCATTAGATTCCTGAAAACGTGCCCAAATATCGGACTGAAGAATATTGCTCATTCTTCTAGTGTATCCGAGCTTAGGGAACGTAAGCCTGGGGCTCCGACGAAGCTTCGGGTGCAGGAATGGGGCGGGGCGCGGAGGAGCTCTCCTCCGCCTCGCGCTCGGCCGCTGCCTTTGCCTTAGCCTCGGCAACGCGGGTGCGCAGAGCGGCTCCCTTGTCCATTGCGGTCTGGCGCAGATCCTGAGAGAACTGACGCAAATCAGCATGAACCTGCTGAGCGAATGCGTCAGTACCCGAACCCAGAATACGCAGAGCCAGCAGACCCGCATTGCGAGCACCGTTAATGGAGACGGTAGCTACCGGAACACCGGCGGGCATCTGAACAATCGACAGCAGTGAGTCCATGCCCTCGAGGTTCTTCAGACGTACCGGAACACCAATCACGGGCAGAGCGGTCACGGAAGCGAGCATACCGGGCAGGTGAGCGGCGCCGCCAGCACCAGCAATAATCACGCGGATACCGCGGCTGTGAGCCTTCTTGCCGTACTCAATCATGTCCTCGGGCATGCGGTGTGCAGAAACAACATCAGCCTCGTAAGGGATGCCGAACTCGTCCAGAACCTCGGCTGCGGCCTCCATGACCGACCAATCCGAATCCGAACCCATCACAATGCCAACAATGGGCTGGGAAGAATCATAGGGAGACTGAGACATAATCCTCATATCCTTTCAGGATGCGGTGGCGAACCACCATCATTAGGGGGATCCGGATACGCAGGATGCTCTCACCCCACGCACCGGCTAAAACAGGGGCTATAGGGGGCGGCCGTCACGCAAAATGGAGGCGGCATTCGCGGCGCTATGACGCAGCGCCTCAAGCTCAGCCACCGTGCCGGTAATGTTCACGTGACCAATCTTGCGGCCCGGGCGGGTTTCCTTGCCGTAGAAGTGAATCTTTGCGCGCGGTTCAGCCGAAAGCGCCAGCGGATAGACGCCAAAGATATCTTCGTTCTCACCGCCCAGGTAGTTCTTCATCACGGCAACACCCTCCAACACGGAGGTATCACCCAGCGGAAGGTCAAGTACCGCACGCAGGTGCTGCTCGAACTGGCTGGTCACCGAGCCGTCCTGAGTCCAGTGGCCAGTATTGTGCGGGCGCATCGCCAGCTCGTTGATGTAGAAGCCGGCGGGGGAGCCGGGAACCTCGAAAAGCTCAGCCGCCATTACACCGGTCACGCCCAGCTCGGAGGCAATGGTCACAGCAGCGGCTGCGGCAGCCTCAGCGATCTCGGGGTCCAGGTTCTGCGCGGGGGCAATAACCTCGTCGCAGATAGAGTTCACCTGGATGGTCTCAACGACCGGCCAGGGGCGCACCTCGCCGCTCTCACGGCGAGCCACTAGAGCGGAGAGCTCACGGGTGAAGGGCACTTTCTCCTCGGCAAGCAGGGCGGAGAAATCGGTGCGGGAAGGCAACTGCTCGAACCACGCAGTACTGCGCTCGCGAGCCTCCTCGGGGGAATCCAGAACGAGTACGCCCTTGCCGTCGTAGCCGCCGCGCGGGGTCTTCAGCACCACGGGCCAGCCAATTTCATCGCCGAAGGCGAGCAGCTCGTCCAGGGTAGAAACCTTAGCCCAGCGGGGGTTCGGCAGGCCCAGACGCTCAATAGCGGCGCGCATCAGGAGCTTGTCCTGAGCGTACTGGAGAGCTTCGGGACGGGGCTGAACATTCACGCCCTCCGCCATGAGGGTGCGCAGAAATTCGGTGGGCACATGCTCATGGTCGAAAGTGATGACATCCTTGCCGCGAGCAAATTCGCGGAGGGTGTCCAGATCTTTGTAGTCCCCGACGGGGGCGGTACGTACCGCTGCCACGGCGCCAACGGTGGGCGCCTCCGCGAGAATCTGCAGGTTCAGGCCAAGGTTAGTTGCTGCGGGTGCCATCATGCGGGCCAGTTGGCCTCCGCCGATGACGCCAATTACGGGTCCAGTCACAGGGTAAGTCACATCACCTAAGTGTACCGGGTTCGGAGGGCCTGTGGGAGCAAGACCACATTAAGGTCACAGAATGGGTTTAACTGGGCGGTAGAGCCCAATATTTGGGCGTAAAAGCCGGAAGAAATCGTAAAAACCTGCCTTCTGCCCAGTCAACGTGAGATGAAAGGGAATGTCTCGTTAGCTGGGAGGTCTGTGGAAAAACTCTCAAAGGTACAAACAACCAACCGGGACTGTAATAACATATAAGAGCTTGTAAAAGAGGCTGACGCACTCCATAGTGGCGGCATGAATGACACCCACCGTAACAGTGCCAGCTCTTTCCCCTGAACTCCTCTAGATAGGCCCCGTATGAGCGCACAGACTAAACCGACCATGACCGAACGCCTGAAATCCCTCTGGGACAGCTACGGTATTGAGGTGCTCAAATTCGGTACCGTGGGCGGTGCCGCCTTCATCGTCAACTCTGTAACGGTGTGGGTGCTGATGATGACCATCATGTCGGAGTCCCACACCAAGGCGAAGGTCGTTGCAAGTATTGTCGCAACCATCTTCTCTTGGCTCATGAACCGCCTGTGGACCTTCCGCGACTCCCGCTCCGAAAACTGGAAGCGTGAAGCGGTCGAATTCGGACTGGTCAACCTGCTCGGTATTCTCGTCGAAGCAGGCTGTGTGGCATTCAGTACCTACGTGCTGAACCTGCGCACCCCCGAGGCATCCTTCATCTCCGGTACGATTATCGGTACCATTCTGGGCACCATTCTTCGCTACTTCCTCTACCGCTTCTGGGTGTACGGTTCGCACCGCCAGAAGGTTGAAGAGGGCGAAGGCACCGACCACGAGGAGCTCGGCCGCATGTTTGATGAAGCCGCCGCCATTCTTGATGGCGAAGAACCTGCAGCACGTAAGGCAACCTCTGAAGCAACTGCACCTGAGGCACAGTCGAAGCCGGGCTCGCAGAACTCCTAAGCTCCTCGGGTTGAGCTCCTCTGACCGTAGAAGCAGCTTAGTTAGAACGTGGTATAACGATTCATCCCCCGACACGAACGGTGTCGGGGGATGAATCGTTTAAAGACCTATATGTTTGTTCGCGCTCCGTGTGATTGGTAGCCTTCCACGCGATTTTTCAGGCAACAGGAGAGGGGCGCTATGCGCGGGAAATCTCCACCGCACGCTCGGCAACCATCAAAGACGCCAGCTGCCCATTCTGCCAGTTGACGCTCGGGTCAGCCACAAACACCGCATGGCCCGAGACCAAAATAGCTAGCACCTCCAGCAGGGCGCTCAGGGTCGCCTCCGAGGCATCAAAACCGTAGTCGGGGCTCAACTCCAAAGCGAGCGCACGCTGCCCCGAAGGTAGCGTATAGCCCGCCGTACGATATGCCTGTGCCTGCGTGAGAGCCTGCTCGTAGGCTTCCGCATAGCTGAAACCCTCAATGATTTCTGCTGAATCATCGGGAAGCAGACCCGAGTACTGGTCGCCAAAGCTACGCACCAGAGCGCAGTAATCGAGCACCTCCTCGGCGTGCGGAGCCAGCGACTGCAGATCGCCGGTGTAGGAAAGCGCCAGCGGTGCACGGTCAACCGCCAGAAGGTACGCGGGGTTATTCGTATAGCCCGCCTCCTGCTCGGTGCAGACCGCGGCAACCAGCGGCTCATCCTGATCGAGGAGAGCGCCCACGCGCAGTGCCGCCAGTCCCAGAACAATAGTGCGCCAGTGCAGAGGTGCTTGGAGGTCAAAACCCTCGCCGGACTCCAGCTCGCATTCTTCAACCAGCAGGTTTGCGCTCTTATCAATCCAGTTCATGAGAACCCTGCCGGAGAGCTCAATGCGCTCGCCGTTTGCCGAGTACCAGATGAGGGCGGGGGTCTGCTGGCTGCTGAGCTTCTCAAAGAAACGGTTCAGAGTTGTAGGCACGGATGCGCCGGTGGGGGAGAGAGTAACCATGGGTTTCACTCTACCGCACGGTTCAGAAGGAATGGAGGCACGGGGACAGGTTCGGGGGGTCTGCGGGGGAGGTGATGCGGTTCTATGAGGGAGTAGAGCGTCGGTCACCGGGCTAGAAAGTACAGGGGTAAAGTAAAAACTTCTAATGGGGCTTAAAAAAACCTAATGATGAAAAACCTTTGCACTAACGAAGGTCCTGTTTTGAAATACAGCATATATATAAATTGTAAATATAAATGTTTCGCAATAAGCGCGGAAAATATGCAAGGCATGGACGCCAAAAAGATAAACTTTTCTTTTCGAATTTCCTGAAAATTTCTGGTAGCGGGGGGTTTGGCAGACCCCTGCTGAGCTGACTTCCCTTATATTTGCAGTCAAGATGCAGAATTTACCGGCGATGGAAACTAGCCCTGAAAAGGGGAAACTTGAGACCGGCTCAAGATGTGATACAGGGCAAGTGAGGGGAGGAAAAATATATAAAGGTCAAAATCACATTAAATATGACGCTTGTAACACATACATCTAAACATTGATTAAGTCTAGTTTGACGAAACGGCGTGTCGCACGTCTAATAGATGTATAACTGCGTTTGCTCCGGAAGGGACCGTAGAGGCCAGAGCAAACCGCTCCACACCATACACACGAAGATTCCGTCCACGACGGATCCGCAGACTCATTAAGTTCACAATGAGAACACGGAAGGAAAACCCATGGGCTCCTACATTGCATCCGACCGCTCTGTCGCGGCCGCGCGCGCATCAGGCGCTCAGCACCGTAGCATGAATCCCACTCAATCTCTCGAAAAAGTCGCCGACGTCTTTCTCTCAGAAGCAGAACGAGCCAAGCGGCTCAACCCCCCTCTCTGCACTGACATCTGGACCGCAGCGGCAGGACTCTACGGAACCGAAGGCGAAGACGGAGAACTCGCCTGGCAAGCTGAAGCACTCTGCGCCCAGACCGACCCCGAAGCCTTCTTCCCCGAGAAGGGCGGCTCCACCCGAGACGCCAAAAGGGTATGCGGTGTATGCCCTGTGCGCGAAGAATGTCTACAATATGCAATGGACAATGACGAGCGCTTCGGAATCTGGGGCGGGCTGTCAGAACGTGAACGCCGCCGACTGCGCAAGCAGGCGAGCTAAGCCAGGAAGGTACCATCTACATGCAGACCGCACGACTGTGCTCCCGCCAAACCTGCCAGCGAGAGGCGACTGTTACTCTCCATTACTCCTACGCAGACTCCACGGCACTTATCGATGCACTCTCTGAATTCCGCGAACCCCACGCCTACGACCTCTGCGACGAACACGCCGCACGGCTGACGGCACCCCAGGGTTGGCGAGTGGTCTACAAGGTACCCGTTCAGGACACCACCGAATCTTAGAATTCAAAACCAAGAATTAAACACCCGAATGCAAAGAACCTTCCGCGAATTCATGCGGAAGGTTCTTTGCGTATGAGAAACTGGCAGATAGTACAGACACCCGCAACTCACTCAAACACCGATCACTCGAAAAGAACGCGAGATCCATGACCAAAGAAACACACCGAGGAATGTGGGGCGCACTGCGCCCGGCCATCCGCCGCACCAGTGCCGAAGAACTACTCCACGCCCGCCGCACCGAAACTAAAACCAGCGAACCGGCACCGCACACCGGCGCCTTCGGACGCATCGCAGCAGACGTACCCACCGTCGCCGAAGAACCCGACCTGCCCACCGGGAACGTACCCGTCGTCCCCGCACGCAGCAAACTACGCGAACAGGGAGTCGGCACCCGCGTACGCACCCGCACCAACGTCTCCACCGGCTTCGTGCCCCTCGTACGCGACTCGCAGAGCACCCCCAAAAACCCGACGCTCAGCGACCTCAACCGCGAAACCATGCAGAGGGCAGCCGAAGCAGCTGCAGTAGCTGAAGCCGAAAATGCGACCGAAGTGGAAACCGTCGCTACCGCGGAGGCGGCAAGCGCCTCCACCGCGGGACGCAAGTACCGCACCGAAACCACCCGCACCGGTCACACCCACGCGGTCGCGGACCCCAACGCACCGCTGTCTTCCCTGGCAACCTCGCCCGAAGCTGCAGAACGCGCCGCAGCCCGCGAAGACGCCGTGGAAGATACCCCGCGCTTCCTCAAGCTCCGCGCAACCCTCATCGCGCTCACCGTACCGCTGACCGTACTCATGATCGCGATCCGTGCTGTAGCCTCCGCGCCCTTCCTCTGGCTCGAATACCACCGCCCCGGATTCCCCGAAGACAGCTACGGCTACTACCTCGTCGAGAGGATGCGACTGGGCTCCTACGGCGTGGACTACATCAACAACTTCGCGCCGCGCGAATACCTTGCCCGCGTCACCACCGGTGCCGACAACACCCTCGCCTTCACCGAAGCAGAAGTGAACCACATGCACGACGTGAAATGGGTACTGCTCATCGCCACCGTAGCTGTTGCCGCACTCTTCCTGCTGACGCTCTTTAGCAGCATCTCCCTGCGTGAACGCGCCCCCGGAACCATCCGCCGCAGCCTCTTCTGTGGCGCGTGGATTACCCTGGGACTCATCGCGGTGCTCGGCGTTGTGGGCGTCTTCGGTTGGGAATGGCTGTTTACCACCTTCCACCAGGTGTTCTTCCCGCAGGGCAACTGGGAATTCTCCGTACGAAGCTCCCTGATCCGCCTCTACCCGCCGCAATTCTGGATCGACGCGGCAATCGCCGTAGCAGTCCTCGTAGCCGCGCAAATCACGCTCCTGCTCGTGACCACCTGGCCCACCAAATACCGCAAGCTCAAGGCAGAACGCCGCCGCCAGGAACGCCAGGAACTGCGTGTCAAGCTCGCCTCCGCACGAGTCGGCGACAACTAAAAATCATCAGCCACTTCACCGTGCAAACCAGCGCGGAAAGGGCACAACAAAGGGGGCTGGGCTCTACCACACGGTAGAACCCAGCCCCCTTCGCTATACCCAAGCTCGCATTGCTCGCGTCTGAACCCACGTCTAAGACCAGGTCTAAAACCCCAGCCTAAAAACCTGAGCCTAAATCCAGGACTTAAACCACATATGCGAATACCACTGCTCATACGGAATTACCTGAGCAGTCCACAACGGCATAAAGTATGCACTCAACACCAGCACACCCACAAGGTAAATCGCCACCAGCGTCACGCCCAAACGGGCACGCAACACCGAACCGCGAGCACCCGACAGCGCCAGACCCAAAACACCCGCCAACAGCAGAATCAGGAACGGCTCAAAGGACAGAGCGTAGAAGTAGAACATCGTGCGATTCGGGTACATAAACCACGGGAAATAGCCCGCACCGAACACAACCAGCAGCGCACCAAAACGCCAATCACGCTTCAGCACCAAAACCAGAAGCGCCACAATAATCGCCGGAATAAAAGCCCACCAAATCGCCGGGTTGCCGATATTCAAAATAGCCTCGGAACAGGACTTCACGGTACAACCCGAAGAACCCAACTTCGGCGACTCATAGTAGTACGAGGTCGGGCGACCCAAAACCAGCCACTGCCACGCCTGCGAAGAATACGTATGCGGGCTACTCAAACCAGAATGGAACTTAAACGCCGAGACATGGTACTCCCACAAGGAACGCAAATCCTCAGGAAGCCACATGACACCCTTGCCCGGGTTCTCAACCGCCCAGCGGCGGAAATACGCATTCGACGACTGGAACCAGCCCGCCCAAGTGCTCAAATACACCAGCAGACCCACACCAATCATCTGGAAGAATGCGGGGATGCCGTCACGCACCAGTGCCGTCAAACCCCACTTGTTCAGACCCACAATACGGCGAGCATTAATATCCCAGAACACCGTCAGCAGACCCATCGCCGCAATAAAGAACAGCGAATTCCACTTCACACCCACCGCGGCACCGGCACACACACCGGCAGCGAAACGCCACAGGCGCAGACCCATGCTCGGGCCCCACGGCATCGGCGGAAGCACACCGCCATTCTGGCGTGCCGCCTCCGCAATATGGCGCGCCAACACGCGCCGCGCCTGAATACGGTCAAGCACCAGACACGCAAAAGTCGCCAAAATCCAGAACATCTGGAAAATATCCAGCAAAGCCAAACGAGACTCCACCAGCATCAGACCATCCACAGCAGCCAGCAGCGCCGCAATAGTCGCCACCGTCATCGAACGGAACAGCAACCAGCCAACATAGGCAATCAACGCCACCGACAGGGTGCCAATCACCGCAGCAGAAACACGCCAACCAAAGGGATTATTATCACCAAAAATTGCCATGCCCGCGGCAATCATCCACTTACCCAACGGAGGATGCACCACATACTCCGGCGAATCCGTCAACAGACCCGACGGGTGACCCGCCGCAAAGGAAGCATTAGCGTCCTTCGACCAGCTCAACTCATAGCCATAATGCACATACGAGTAGGCATCCTTGGCGTAGTACGTCTCATCAAAAACAATGGCATTCGGATGCGCCAAATTATAAAAACGCAGAATACCGGCAACCAGCACAATCAATGCAGGCGCCAACCAACCCCAACGCGGGGCACGAATATAGGCAACAGCGAGCGCATCCAGCAGAGAATCGAGGCCGTAACGACCGCGTTCAGACGAAGAACGGGTCGAATCAGCCGAACCAGCCGGAGCGGCAGATGCGGGAGAAAGTAGCTTAGGTATCTTCACCCCATCAATCCTAAAGGGTCAGAACGCACGATGCACCATTTCAGCCCGTGAACGGCATATATGACGCATCCGGAAGCCCACCCACACCAGCCACCTATTACCCGCCACCCCACCCGGCACCGGATTGAGCGCGGGCGTTACACTTAGTGGGTACACGAAGACCAGACACAGACACGAGGCCTGCCATGACCGCACCCGCAGAATACACCGAAGAAACCACCGACCCCTCAGAAACGGTCGAGGCACCCCAGGCTGACACCGCTGACGTCGCTGTCACCTCCGAAGAAGGCGGCGTGCTCATCCTCGGCGGCACCCCCATCGGCAACCTCGCTGACGCCTCCGATCGACTGCGCTCAGCCCTCGCCACCGCAGACCTCATCGCCGTTGAAGACACCCGCAAGCTACGCACCCTCGCCTCCGGGCTTGGCGTGCGCACCCGCGGTCGCGTCATCGTCAACCACGACCACAACGAAACCGAACGTAGCGAAACCATCGTGCAGGCGGTACAGGACGGCCAGCGCGTGCTGTTGCTCTCGGATGCGGGCATGCCCACCATCTCCGACCCCGGCTACGTTGCCGCCGCAGCCGTCGCGGAAGCCGACCTGCCCGTCACCGTGGTGCCCGGCCCCTCCGCCGCGTTGACCGCGCTCGCGCTCTCCGGCCTGCCCACCGGACGATTTACCTTTGAGGGTTTCCTCGCCCGCAAGGGCTCCGAGCGTTCGCGCCGCCTCGCCTCGCTGGCGGGGGAGGAACGCACCATGATTTTCTACGAATCTCCGCACCGCACTGCCTCAACCCTGGCAGACTTCGTGCAGACCTTCGGCGCCAACCGCCGCGGAACGGTCAGCCGTGAGCTAACTAAGCTTCACGAAGAGGTTCGACGCGGTACCCTGGCTGAGCTTGCCGAATGGGCTGAGTCTGAACGCGTCCGAGGCGAAATCGTCATTATCGTTGAGGGTGCGCAAGCCCCCGAAACCCCCGAAGCGCAGGACGTAGTGCAGCTGGTCCTCGACCGCGTGGCTGGCGGCGAGCGCCTCAAGAGCGCCTGCGCTGCGGTCGCCGCCGAGACCGGTACCTCCAAGCGTGATTTGTACGAGGCGGCACTGGCTGCCCGCTCCGAATAACCCAGAAACACTCCCCAGCTTTACCCCGCAGTTTTATCCCAAGGATTTATCAATGTGTCAGAGCCATCCCGGTCCTGAAATCACCCAGGAGTACCTGAACTCCCTCGCCGCCCTGGCGAACTACACCCTGCCCACCCCCGCGGCACTCCAGGCAACCGCCCTGCCTAACGGCTGGGAGCCGGTGCCCGGTGAAGTACCCGCACCCTATAAGGCGGAACTCTACACCGGCATCAGCGACGCCGAAGGCGGAGAAGGAACCCGCCGCCGCTCCACCACCGGCGAGAACGGTCGCAGCCGCAATCTGGTCTTCCCGCCCGCCCCCGAACCGCTGCCGTACCCCATCGTGGATAACCACACCCACATGGACCTGCTCGACGGCGAAGTAGAAATCAGCGCCCGCGATGCACTCGATGCCGGTGAGAAGCTCGGCATCGCCGCCATCGTGCAGGTCGGATGCGATATCCCCTCCTCCCTATACGCGGTCGCCGCCGCGCAGGCTGATGAGCGCGTCCTCGCCGCTATTGCGATTCACCCCAACACCGCTCCTGAGCTGGCTGCAGCCGGTCAGCTGGAGGCGGCGCTCGCCACTCTCGACGAGCTTGCCACCGCCGACCGTGTGCGCGCTATTGGCGAGACCGGCCTGGACTATTTCCGCACCGGTGAGGAAGGTATGGAGGCGCAGCACTACAGCTTCCGTGAGCATATTCGCATTGCGAAGAAGTACAACCTGGCGCTGCAGATTCACGACCGTGACGCGCACGAGGACGTTGTGCGGATCCTGGATGAAGAGGGTGCGCCGGAACGTACCGTGTTCCACTGCTATTCGGGTGGCCCGGAGCTTGCGGCGATCTGCAATGAGCGCGGCTGGTATATGAGCTTTGCCGGCACGGTGACTTTCAAGAACTCGAAGGGTATTCAGGAGTCGTTGGCGATGGCTCGCCCGGAGCTGATTCTGGCTGAGACGGATGCACCGTTCTTGACCCCGCATCCGTTCCGTGGCCGCCCGAATGCGTCCTACATGACGAACTACACGGTGCGTTTTATGGCGGCTCATCGCGGTGAGGAACTGGAGGCGCTCTGCCGCCGTATCCGTGAGAATTCGGAGCAGGTTTACGGTCAGTGGTAGGCGCGTACAGCCTGTAGCGGATAGCTACTCTGGGCTGCCTCATGGGTAAGCCGTACGGTACCTGGCCCCTGATTTGCACCGGCTTGTACCTGATTTCCGATCGGGTGCTGAGCTGTTGCTCAAGCAGTTCGAGAGTAAGGTTCCGGGTACCGTGGCTGATGATTACAAGCTGTACCAGCAGTGGGGTGTGGATGTGCGTTTTGTGCAGCCTGGCCTGTGCGGCTGGGAGGGTAGCAGCGTCATCCTGGAATCTGGTAAGAGCCACCTGGAGATGCTGGCTGAGAATCAGAAAGGTTCGAGCGCCCTGGATCGAGTGCGTATTGCGTTGGCTCCGAAGATGCGTTTGGTGAATGCAAAGAATACTCTGGACGCCACCATTGATGAGGTGAAGCAGCGTCTGGGCAAGGCGAAATAAGTAAGCCTCTTTGAGAAAGCCTTTCTTCGTCATATATGTATGGCGGGGAGGGGCTTTTTTGTAGTTATTTTCAGCTTTAGCGCGTGAGGTATCGTGTAACGTGCGAGACATAACAGGGGGCTGCACGCCAATTGTTGGGTACTATCTTCACATGAGTGATAGGGTATTTTTATACATACAATTCATCACTCACTGACTAGGCATTTTGTTATCGTGCGCGCATATTTTCGGCGTGCTTTGTGTTTGTCGGTGCCAAGTCAATACTCGGCACTCATGCATGGCTTCTGTCGTTTCAGATCAGGACCGTATGGGTGCGCCAAGCAAAGGGAAATTCATGGCAAAAATTCTGAAATACGTTCTGGGACTGGACGGCGCTAACCGGTTTGATTCTTTCTTCTCGGTGGGGGCACCCGCTCAAGGTTTTCAGCGTTATTCTGCGGTGGATAACCGTGATAATCACGTCACTGATGCACAATTCGATAGCAAGCTGTTCTTGACTCGTTACGGTAAAGAGCCGAGGCCTGCCGAAAAGGGTTGCGCTTTGAGCCACTACCACATGTGGAAGGACTTCCTCGCTTCAGATGCCGACTGGGCTTTGCTGGCAGAGGACGATGTTCTCATTTCCCCTGACCTGCAGCCTGTAGTGGAGAGGATTATCGAAAAGTATCCTCACGTGCAGATGGTTAACCTGGGCGATATCTACGCTTCTGAAGCTGGCAAGCTCAACCCGCAGGTTGATTACCCCCGTCTTTCGTTGCTTTCTCCTTTTGTGTACGGCAAGTACCGTATGGGTAGTGCCTATGGTTCAAAGCCTCTGTATGGTGCTGCCTTGTATCTTCTTTCGCGTTCTGGGGCTGAACGACTCGTAGAATGTTATGGCGAGACGGTTCCCGGCGTTGTTGCTGATGATTATTCTCTCTACCGAGAATGGGGAGTAGACGTATATTTGGTGCAGCCCGGCCTGTGCGGCTGGGAAGGCACCAGCCTCATTCAAACTTCTGGCGTTCGTCACTTGGAAAGTCTCAAGAGCACGCAGCATGGCACCGGTTTTATCGACCGGGTGCGCATCGCCCTGGCGCCGAAGAAGCGTATTGTGAACGCGAAGAATATTCTGGATGCCACTCTCGAAGATGTGAAGCAGCGTCTAGGACGATAATCCAGAGACGGTAACCCAGAGACGGATTGGGCTACTACTATCGCATAAAAATGTGAATACGTGGATCTTCTGCCCTGTCATTTATCCCCTCCCTATCGTGTATATGCGGTAGGGAGGGGATTGTTTTTGCTGTGCACCGGTACACGCGTGCCGTACCGCGTTTTAACCTGCGGACACAAGAGATTGGTGCATGGTGAATGATAGAATTTTTTCTACGTTGCACAGTAGTGTGCGTATTTATCACACGCTCAATATTCAGACTTCATGCCATTAACGCACCGATTTTTAAGATGGATGAACTTTCCTGTCGTGCAGGGGGTCTGATGTTCTGAAAGCTCGCCAATAACCGACGCAATCTTCTATCGCTTAGGTTTTCTGGATGAGCTGTTGAAAGGAAAAAAATATGGCAAAGATTCTGAAGTATGTTCTGGGCCTGGACGGCGCGAACCGTTTCGATTCGTTCTATTCGGTGGGTGCGCCGGCGCAAGACTTTATCCGTTATTCTGCGGTGGATAATCGCGATAATCACGTCGCTGATGAAGAATTTGACGTTGAGTTTTTCCGTAGCCGTTGGCATCGTGACCCTAGCCCCGCGGAGAAGGGCTGCATGCTCAGCCATGTGAATATGTGGCGTGACTTTATTGCAAGTGACGCCGATTGGGCGCTGATTGCCGAAGACGACATCCTTATTTCTCCGGATGCTGAGGCGGTCGTGAACGCAATCATCACGAAGTACCCGCAGGTTCAGCTGGTGAACCTCAGCGATTCTTTTGCAAATGATGCCGGCAAGCTGAACCCGCATGTGGAATACATCCGCCTGTCCCTGCTGTCTCCTTTTGTGCACGGTAAGTACCGTATGGGTAAGCCGTACGGTACCTGGCCCCTGATTTGCACCGGCTTGTATTTGATTTCCCGTTCGGGCGCTGAGCTGCTGCTCAAGCAGCTTGAGGACAAGGTGCCGGGTACTGTGGCTGATGATTACAAGCTGTACCAGCAGTGGGGTGTGGATGTGCGTTTTGTGCAGCCGGGCCTGTGCGGCTGGGAGGGTAGTAGCGTCATCTTGGAATCCGGTAAGCGTCATCTGGATAAGGTGAATAGCCTCCAGCACGGTACTGGTCCTCTGGATCGACTGCGCATTGCTTTGGCTCCGAAGAAGCGTATTACAAACGCTAAGAACGCCCTGGAAGCCACTCTTGATGAGGTAAAGCAGCGTTTCTCGCGGTAATCTAAACTGTAACCTCCCCACCATCCATCTATGTGAAGGAACGCTGTGAACGATCTGCCCCTGCTCGGCCCTGCTGAGATTCGCGAGCTCGCCGAGATGCTCGGTATTCGTCCCACGAAGACTCTTGGGCAGAACTTTGTGATTGACCCCAATACGATTCGTCGTATTGTCAACGCGGCAGAGATTTCACCGGAGGAGACGGTGCTGGAGGTCGGCCCGGGCCTGGGCTCGTTGACCCTCGGCATCCTGGATGCTGCGAAGGATATGGTTGCGGTTGAGATTGACCCGCCGCTGGCTCGGCAACTCCCGCACACGATTGAGAAGTTCCGCCCCGAGAAGGTGGACGATATTGACGTGGTGCTTATGGACGCTTTGAGGGTCACCGAGTTGCCTCGCACTCCGGATGCTCTGGTGGCGAACCTGCCCTATAACGTGGCGGTTCCGGTGCTTCTGCACCTGTTTGCGCAGTTCCCGAGCATTCGTCACGCCCTGGTGATGGTTCAGGATGAGGTCGCCGACCGTCTTTCGGCGACCCCGGGCTCGAAGATCTACGGTGTGCCCTCGGTGAAGGCTAATTGGTATGCCGAGGTGTATAAGGCGGGCGTGATTGGCAAGAACGTGTTCTGGCCTGCACCGAAGATTAACTCTGGTCTGGTGGGTTTCCGTATGCGCGAGGAGCCTCTCTCGACCGTTGATCGCGACCTGGTGTTCACGATTGTGGACGCCGCTTTCGCTCAGCGCCGTAAGACTCTGCGCGCTGCGTTGAGCTCCTGGGCGGGCTCGGGTGCGCGTGCGGAGCAGATTCTGGTGGCTGCCGGTATCGCTCCGACCGAGCGCGGTGAGAAGCTGGATATTCACGGCTTTATCCGCATTGCGGAGGCTTCGCTGACCGTCCCGGCTGAGCCTGTAACGGAGTAGCTTCTTCCCGCTCTAAATTTTTCACTGACGTTCTCACGCGAGTTCCCGTGCGAAAGGTGTATGCGCTGATGAGTACCGCCTCCCAGGTCACTATTTCGGTTGATGCTCCCGGTAAGGTCAATCTGTACCTTGCCGTGGGGGATGTCCGTCAGGACGGCTACCACCCGTTGACTACGCTTTTTGCGGCGGTCTCTTTGCTGGAGACCATCACGGTCTCTGAGGGGCAGGCACCGGGGCTGAGCTTGAGCATGGATATTGTGCCCGGCTCCCTGGTAGATCAGCAGATGCAGGCGGGGCAGTTCGACCCTGCCGCTGTGCCGATGGATGAGCGGAACCTCGTGTATCGTGCCGCTGCGCTGATTCTTGCGGAGCACGGTATCGAATCTGTCCCGGCGCTGCACCTGCATATTGCGAAGGCTGTGCCCGTGGCTGGCGGTATGGCGGGCGGTTCAGCGGACGCGGCTGCCGCCCTCATTGCTACGGACCGTTATCTGTACGCAACCGGTCGCACCGGTGCGCTCCTGACCCAGGCGGATTATGAACGTCTTGCCGCGCAGCTGGGCGCAGATATTCCCTTTAGCGTGCGCGCTGCACTCGGCCAGACCCTCGCCCTGGGGCAGGGGACCGGTACAGAGCTGCAGAATGTTGCGGCGCCTCGGGAACCTCTGCACCTGGTGGTTGTTGCCGCGCAGTTTGGCCTCTCAACCCCCAGCGTGTTCAAGCAGCTGGATGCGGGCCGTGCCGCCGGTGAGTATCCCGCCTCCGGCGAGCTGGTGGAACCCGTAGAGCTTCTGGAAGCTCTGAACTCTTATGACGGTTCGGAGGCGGCGCTCGCCTCCTTGGCACCGCTGCTACGCAACGACCTGCAGACACCCGCACTTTCGTGCGCCCCGCAGCTGGAGCAGACTCTGAACCTGCGCGAGAGCGAGGGCGTGTACGCCTCCCTGGTATCTGGTTCCGGTCCGACGGTGCTTCTGCTGACTTCTTCGCAGGCCCGGGCGGAGGCTCTTGCCTCTACTCTTCGCGCTGCGGGCAACCACGCCGTGAGCGCGGTCAGTGCGGTTCTGAATCACCCTTAGTTGCCGCTGTAGCTGAGCGCTGAATATATGAAGAAGAATGCCGGTTCTAGATTCAATCTAGAACCGGCATTCCTTATCTCAGTAGACCTTAGCCCAGCAATTCGGAGAGTTCGAGCCAGCGCATTTCTAGCTCGTCAATCTCATCCTGAAGTGCCTGCTGCTGCTCGCCGAGCGCCGCCAAACCGGCGTAGTCCGAGGCGTCGTGCGTGCTCATCTGCTCGGAGAGCTTCTCCTGCTCTGCTGCGAGCTTGGCGAGGCGGCGCTCAATCGCGCCGGATTCCTTCTGCGCCGCACGCAGCTCGGCACCGGAGACCTTCGGGGTATCCGGCTCAGCAGAAGCCTGCGCCGAGGAGGCGGCACGCGCTTGCGCGCTACCGGCGGCAGAACCGCCAGCACCGGCTGCCGAGAGCGCCAAATACTCGTCCACACCGCCGGGCAGGTGACGGAACGAACCGTCAATCACGGCGTACTGCTGATCGGTCACACGTTCCATGAGGTAACGGTCGTGGCTGACCACCAGCAGGGTGCCCGGCCAGGTGTCCAGCAGGTCCTCCATCGCGGCGAGCATATCGGTGTCCAGGTCGTTGGACGGCTCGTCGAGAATCAGCACGTTCGGTTCATCCAGCAGAATCAGCATGAGCTGCAGGCGACGCTTCTGACCACCCGACAGGTCCTTGACCGGAGTAGACAGCTGCGCGCTCGTAAAGCCCAGACGCTCCAGCATCTGCGAGGGGGACAGTTCCTTACCATCGGCAATGTAGCTACGCTTCTTGCGGCCAATCACATCCGAGACGCGGTCGTTAGCAACCTCGTTGAGTTCATCGAGCTGCTGGGTCAGGGTCGCAATCTTCACAGTCTTACCGTGCTTGACACGGCCTTCGGTCGGCTTCAAATCACCGGTCACCAGGGAGAGCAGAGTGGACTTACCCGCGCCGTTCACGCCTAGGATTCCGGTGCGCTCGCCGGGGGCAATACGCCAGGTGACCTTCTTCAGCACCGGGCGCTTGCCGCCGGGCATCGAGGGATCGTCGTAGACGACGGAAACGTTTTCGAGGTCGACCACGTCCTTGCCGAGGCGGGAGACCGCCATCTTCTTCAGCTCCACGGTGTCACGCACCGGCGGGACGTCCGCAATGAGGGCGTTGGCGGCATCAATGCGGAACTTCGGCTTAGAGGTACGCGCGGGCGCACCGCGGCGCAGCCAAGCGAGCTCCTTGCGCATCAGGTTCTGACGCTTCGCCTCCGCTGCGGCTGCCTGACGGTCACGCTCCACACGCTGCAGGATGTACGCCGCGTAGCCGCCCTCGAAGGGCTCGACGATGCGGTCGTGCACTTCCCAGGTGTCGGTACAGATTTCGTCGAGGAACCAGCGGTCGTGGGTGACGACCATGAGTCCGCCAGCATTCTTGGACCAGCGGGACTTCAGGTG
Organism: Rothia sp. HMSC071C12; assembly: GCF_001813895.1. Lineage (NCBI taxonomy): Bacteria > Bacillati > Actinomycetota > Actinomycetes > Micrococcales > Micrococcaceae > Rothia > Rothia sp. HMSC071C12. The sequence continues at coordinate 99,984 of NZ_KV814370.1, read as the reverse complement.
GTTAGCGAGCCAGGTGATGGCTTCAACATCCAGGTGGTTGGTGGGCTCGTCGAGCATGAGCACGTCCCATTCCTGCGCGAGCAGGGAGGCGAGCGCTACGCGTCGACGCTGACCGCCAGAGAGCGAAGAGACGGGTGCATCCCAGGGCAGATCGGAGACCAGGCCCGAGATGACATCGCGGATACGGGACTGCGAGGCCCACTCGTATTCGGGGGTGTCGCCCACAATCGCGTAGCCAACCGTGTGGTCGTCGTCGAGGACATCGGACTGGTCAAGGTAACCGATGCGGGTGCCGCCGCGCACGGTAACGCGGCCGGAGTCCGGGTCGAGCCGGCCGGCAAGGATCTTCATGAGGGTGGACTTGCCGTCGCCGTTGCGACCGACAATGCCGATGCGGTCGCCTTCGTTCAGGCCGACCGTGATGCCTTCAAAGATGGTTCGGGTAGGGAATTCGAGGTGCAGCGATTCGCCGCCAAGTAGATGTGCCACGCCTTCTAGGGTACAGGGTGAGTGTTCAGTTCAAGTAGCGCTCCAAGCTTTGATGAGGGGCTACTTGGCGGTGCTGAGAAAAGCTGTGGGGATTGCGGGGCGCGCGGCTAAGTTGAGCACAGATATTTGATAAACTGAGGAAAGCATTTCCTGCATTGCGCTGTTCTGTGCCCAAAATGGCGGTCAATGACGATGAGGACCCGCTAGCGGGGGCTTGTCGTGAATGTAAGGATAATCCGCCATGGTGTAATGGCAGCACAGCGGCCTTTGGAGCCGTTTGTCTAGGTTCGAGTCCTAGTGGCGGAGCGTAAGCACTCAACGGCACCGTTGATAGAGAGTTAGCGGTCAGCGCTCACTCCTCACTCTTACAACCTCGTCTAAGGAGTCTTCCCAGTGAACACTGAACTGGCACCCTCTGCAGTGATCGTTCTCGCTGCAGGCGCTGGTACGCGCATGAAGTCCGCTACCCCCAAGGTCATGCACGGCATTGGTGGTCGATCCATGGTTGAGCACGCTATCGCTGCTGCACGCGATTTGAACCCTGAGCGCCTCGCTGTTGTGGTACGCCACCAGCGCGATAAGGTCGCTGAGCATGTGCTTGCGTTTGACCCTGAGGTAACCATCGTTGATCAGGATGAGATTCCGGGTACTGGTCGTGCGGTTGAGGTCGGTCTGAATGCCTTGGATGCGCAGGCACCCGTCTCCGGCACCGTTCTGGTGACCTACGGTGACGTTCCTCTGCTGCGCCCCGAAACCCTGCGCGAACTGATTGCCTTCCACGAGGATGACAAGAACTCCGTAACCGTCCTGACCACCCACATTGATGAGCCCGGCGCCTACGGTCGTATTGTCCGTAACCAGGCTGGCGAAGTGACCGCTATTGTTGAGGCGAAGGACGCGTCCCCCGAAGAGCTCGAAATTACCGAGATTAACTCCGGTATTTACGCTTTTGACGCCGCTGTTCTGCGTGAGGCACTGCTCGAGGTGACCACCAACAACGCACAGGGTGAGAAGTACATTACCGACGTTCTGTCCATTGCTCGTTCTATGGGCTACCGTACCTCCGCTCTGGCTATTGAGGACCGCTGGGAGGTTGAGGGTGCTAACGACCGCGTGCAGCTGGCTCAGCTGGGTCGTATGCTCAACAACCGCATCCTTGAGGCTCACATGCGTAACGGCGTGACCATTGTTGATCCTGAGAACACTTGGGTTGACGTCACCGTCACCATTGAGAACGACGTAACTCTGCTGCCCGGTGTGCAGCTGCACGGTTCTACCACCGTTGCTACCGGCGCTACCATTGGCCCGGACTCCACCCTGACTGACGTGACCGTCGAGGCTGACGCTACCGTAATCCGCGCGCACGGTCATGGCGCTGTCATTGGCGAAGGTGCAACTGTTGGCCCCTTCGCATACCTGCGCCCCGGTACTACCCTGGGCAAGGACGCTAAGCTTGGCACCTTCTGTGAGGCTAAGAACTCGCAGATTGGCGATGGCGCAAAGATTCCGCACCTGTCCTACGTTGGTGACGCCACCATCGGTGAGGGCGCGAACATTGGTGCTGGATCTATTTTCGCGAACTACAACGGTCTGGTGAAGAACCGCTCCGTTATCGGCGCGCACGCCCGTATGGGTTCTGCGGGCATTTACGTTGCACCTGTTACCGTCGGTGACGGTGCCTACTCCGGCGCGGGCGCGCTGATCCGTAAGGATGTTCCTGCTGGCGCCCTCGCCTACTCTGAGACTTCCCAGCGCACCATCGATGGCTGGGTTCTGAAGAACCGTGCCGGTACCGAACCCGCCGAGGCCGCTAAGGCTGCTGGCGCGCAGGAACCGGCAGAATCCTAATTCGAGGAAAGAACAACACCATGAGTAGCGAGATTACCAACCCCGGTGAGCGCAAGCTTGTAGTGGTCTCCGGTCGAGCACACCCCAAGCTTGCCGAGGAGATTGCACAGGCACTTGATCACGACCTGTTGCCCACCTCCGCATACACCTTCGCCAATGGCGAGACCTACGTCCGCTTTGAGGAGTCGGTGCGCGGTGCGGACGCTTTCGTGATTCAGTCGCACCCGGCACCCATCAACGAATGGCTCATGGAGCAGATCATTATGATCGATGCGCTCAAGCGTGCATCCGCTCGTTCCATTACCGTGGTGTCTCCCTTCTATCCCTACGCTCGTCAGGACAAGAAGCACAAGGGTCGCGAGCCCATCTCGGCACGTCTGATTTCGGACCTGTACAAGACCGCGGGTGCTGACCGCCTGATGTGCGTGGACCTGCACACTTCGCAGATTCAGGGCTTCTTCGACGGTCCGCTTGATCACCTCTTCGCAATTCCGGTTCTGGCTAAGCACATCCGCGAGCGCGTGGACGACCTGTCCAACGTGACCGTTGTATCCCCGGATACCGGTCGTGTCCGCGTGGCTGAGCACTGGGCTGACCTGCTGGACGGCGCGCCTCTGGCGTTTGTGCATAAGACCCGCGATATTAACGTCCCCAACCAGGCTGTTTCTAAGACTGTTGTGGGTGACATCGAGGGTCGTACCTGCGTGCTGATTGACGACATGATTGACACCGGCGGCACCATTGCTGGCGCCGTGAAGGTCCTCATGGACAAGGGCGCGAAGGAAGTTATCATCGCAGCAACCCACCCGGTTCTGTCCGATCCGGCTGCTGAGCGTCTGTCCCAGTGCGGTGCTGTGGAGGTCGTCGTGACCAACACCCTGCCCGTGCCGGAAGAGAAGCAGTTCGATAACCTTACTATTCTCTCCATTGCTCCGTTGATTGCTCGCGCTATTCGCGAGGTCTTCGACGAGGGTTCTGTGACCGAGATTTTCGAGCACTAAGCTTCTAAAGCCTAACGAAAGTCCCCCGCTGACTACTGTCGGCGGGGGACTTTCTACTCTTGAGGCTAAGTTGTAGAGGCTAAAGCTAACCCGGCTGGAACAGATATCTGTTCCAGCC
>NZ_KV814370.1:0-96428 GCF_001813895.1 Rothia sp. HMSC071C12 | reverse complement strand
GGCTGGAACAGATATCTGTTCCAGCCGGGTTAGCGCTGTATTTAGCCTCGTATGGTTAGCGATGCGCCTGTGCGAGCCAAGGCAGAATCACGCGGAGGGACTGCTCCACCTCGTCCACGGCAACCTTCGCTGCTGCGGGGCCGCGGCGGTAGGGGTCTTCCAACTTGTCGCTATCGAGCGGACGGGCACCGTAGGAGTAGAGGTAAGAGAGCGGCTCGGCGCGGCGTGCATCCTCACGGATACGTGCAACCTGCTTGAGAAGCTTAATCTTGGAGTGGTGTTGGGGCCATTCGCGCACGATCCAGTCGGCGTGTACCTTCTCGGCCACCAGAATGATGGTGGCGTTTTCAATAATCTGCTCGTTGAGCTGACGGGAGGCGAAACCTTCGGGGTTGTAGCCGCGCTCAATAAGCTCGTTAGCTACGTGTTCGTAGACGCCGTGGCCAACGAGCGCGCCGGTGCCCGCGCTGGAGAAAATCCACTTGTCTTCCAGACCGTACTCTGCGGCGAGGTGCTTGGAGATTACCTCACCGGATGCGCTGCGGGCAATATTGCCGGTGCACACGAAGAGCGCTTCGAAGGGGCCGTCCTTGCGGGCGCTGTCGGTACGGTTGAGAGTCTTGGGGGAGAACTTAAAGAGGGAGGGGCGTTCGCCGCGGGGCGTGGTAGCCGGGCGGGAAGCCTGTGCGTTCTGGCTGTTGGCTTCTTCGGGGTTGGCGAGCTCTTCGGCATCAACGATGGGCGCGTTGTGCTGGCCCACGCGGATGATACTGGGGCCGGTGGTCTTGCCGTCTACGTCGAGGATGTCGCCGGGGGTGGCCTCGATGTCGGTGTGGGTGAGAGGCTGTGCGGAGACGGTTGCGGTGCCGTCGGCGCTCAGTTCTTCTTCCGGGGTGGGTTCCTGCTGAGGGGTCTGCGTAGCGGTGTATGCCTCGTAATCGTCTACGGCTTCCAGGAGGGATCCGTCAGGGGTGGTGGTACGACCGGCTACCCCGCGGCGGTTCTTGCCCGCCAGCTCGGGGTTGCTCTTAATGAGGGAGCGGACTCCATCAGCAATATTTGCGGAGGAAGAAGTAGCGGTTGCCGGTTGCTCCTCGGCAGTTTCTGCGGAGTTGGTTTTGTCCTCGGAGGAGCCCCACGCGTACTTGTCCTTGAGGGACTTGATGTTGAAGATGCCCATCAAAAAGCCTTTTCTAATTGACGTACCCAACAGTGAACAGGGAAGCCGGAAGTGCTGGGTTTGTTGAATGAATAGTATCTATCATACCGAGTTACTTGCACCTTCAACGGTTCCTTTTCCTGTGTGTGGCAAATACCCCTAAATGTCTTGTGTTTTAGCTACGAATTAGAGGTGCTTCTTTCCGCTAAAGATGACCTAAAGTACAAGCTTGATACTGAAAATGTTTAGAGGGTGCGTGCTAGAATTGGCGTGAAATGCTGGTCTTCTTCTCACTCAGAGACCAGCGAGTATACTCACCAACGAGGACCAATGAAGAGGATTTACACTAAGCTTCGTCTATTTTTTCCGGGACGAACCTTTACGCTACTTGTTTTTAACCTGATCGGCCTGTTCCTCCTATCTTTGATGGAGATGGTTGGTGTTGCTGCAATTCTTCCCATTGTGAATATTGCGATGGGTGCGGAAATTACCGGTTACCTGGCTGTAATTTCCGATATTTTCGGCAACCCTCAGCGTTCTGATTTGGTGCTCTACCTGGGTATTGTTCTGGTGCTGGCCTTTGTTATTAAGGGTGTCGCCGCACTCCTCTTTAAGCGCTGGAGCCTGAAGTTTACCGGTTACCAGCAGCTGGCGACATCGACGACAATCCTCAACCATTACATGAAGGATAGCTACTTTAACCACAGGAAGTCCCAGCCGGAAGAAACCGTCTACTTGATTAGCACTTACGTGGTGTTTGCTTACCGTGGCTATGTCGGCTCGATCATTAACTTTGTAGGCGACCTGCTCTCAATCCTAGTGTTGTTGGTGATGATTCTGTGTGTTATGCCGATTCCGGCTCTGATTGCCTTCGCCTACTTCGGTATCACTATCTCTGTGATGCAGTTCTTCCTGCGTCGAGGAAACACTAAGTATGGTGAGATTTCTGCTCGTGCCGGTCGTAATGCTCTTCGTTCTCTCTTCGATAACATTAAGGGCTTCCGCGAGATTCGTATTTCTAATTCCCGTGAGTCTACCGTTGAAGAGTACCGCCAGTACGCGTTGCGCGGTGTGAAGAGCGAAGTTAATGTTGCCTTCTTGGCGGACTTTCCCAAGTACGCTCTGGAGATTATCTTTATCATCGGTATCGCAGGTCTTCTTGCCTTGATGACTGCTACTCAGGGCGCCGATGGTCTTCCCGCCCTGATGCTTTTCGCAACCGCATGTATCCGTATCCTTCCGAATGCTACCCGTATGGTTGCTTCTATGGGTAGCATCCGCGCGAATGAGTTTGCGAGTGAGGAAGTCGCTAAGGTCATCCGCTCGATGAGCCCCGAAGAGCAGCGCCTGCAGATGGTTGAATTGAAGGATGAAGTTGATCCGGCAACCATCATCAACTCGGGTATTGAGCCCGTGGATGTTCAGATTGATAACCTGGCCTACCGTTACCCGGATGGCGATAAGGATGTTCTCAAGGACATTCAGCTGGATGTTCCGGCTGGTACCTCGGTTGCTTTCGTGGGTGGTTCCGGCTCGGGTAAAACTACTCTGGTTGACTTGATTCTTGGTCTGCTGACCCCGACGAGCGGCAAGATTTCTAGCCAGGGTAAGGACATCCATACTGACCTGCATTCCTGGTACCAGAAGATTGGCTATGTTCCTCAGGATCCCTACCTGGGTAACGGTACTCTGCGTGAGGCAGTTGCTTTCGGTATTCCCGAAAAGCACATTGATGATGACCGCGTGATCTACTGCCTTGAGCTGGCGGAGCTGATGCCCGTTGTCGAGACCCTGGAAGACGGCATCAACACTCCGATCGGTGAGAACGGTAACCGCCTTTCCGGTGGTCAGCGTCAGCGTGTGGGCATTGCGCGTGCGATGTACCGCAACCCGAGCCTGTTGGTTATGGATGAGGCAACCAGTGCACTGGACAATGAGACTGAGCACAAGATTACTCAGACCATTAACCGCATCTCCCAGGAGATTACCGTGATTATCGTGGCTCACCGTCTTTCTACGGTGCGTAACGTTGACCAGCTGGTGTACCTCTCCCAGGGCCGCATTGCCAATAAGGGAACTTTCAAGGAAGTTCAGACGGCCAACGAAGAATTTGCGAACCTCGTTCGCCTGGGCCAGCTGCCCGACTAATTGAAACTATGGGGGTGATCGTATGCAGATATAGATACGGTCGCCCCCATATTTAGCCTTCTATCGCTTGTGATTTTCAGGCGCCTCACTCAAAGGACATATTGTGACTCATACTCCCCGCGTTTCTGCGGTTATTCCTTTCTACGGCGAGCCGGAGCCGGTTCTTGCCATTATTGACACTCTGCGTGCTCAGCAGGGTATTGACCCCGCCGATATTGAAATCGTCGTCTCGGATGACGTTTCGCCCACCCCCTTCCCCGAGGTTGAGGGTGTGACCGTGGTTCGCCGCCCTGTGAATGGTGGTTTCGGTAAAGCTGTGAACTCCGGTGTTGCTGCCGCGACCGGTGAATGGGTTTTCATCCTCAACAGCGACCTGGAACTGGATAACACCTTTGTCTCGCGCATGCTCGCAGCCGTGGAACGCCACGGCGAGGTGCTGGCTAGCCCGCAGATTATTGGCCACGACGGCAAGCAGCAGTGGGTCGCACGCAAGTTCCCCACCGCAGCGCATGTGGCGTGGGAATGGTTCACCCTGCTGGCTCGTTTCAAGCCGACTAACTGGTGGCACCGCGGTGTCGGCCACGATGTTGAGGCATGCACCGGCACCTCGGACGCGAAGGTCGACTGGGTTATGGGTGCGTGCATGGTCGTTCCTCGCGCGACCTTCAACCGCATCGGCGGCATGGATGAGCGTTTCTACATGAACAGCGAAGAGGTGGACTTCCAGTACCGCCTCTCGAATGCTGGTGTGGACCGCTACCTGATTCCTTCGGTAACTGTCACCCACGAGGGAGGCGGATCTTCGCCCTCCGAGCGCCGTGTACAGTGGCTAACCACTGCTCGTTTTATTTATGCCGATAAGTGGGGCTGGGAGAAGAAGCTTGCTACGGCTCTGCGCGCTACCAGCTACGCAAACTTCCTGGTGAACTCCGTGCGTGCTCTGCGCAATAAAGACGTGGACGCTCGTGGCTTCCTCGCCACCGAGCTGGAGCGTATCGCCAAGGCAGAGCGCCGCGAGAACTAGGCGCGAAACGTGCGGAATCTACAGCGGCAGTTCCGCAAGATTTTTAGCCCTCTTCGTCAGAAGGTGCATATAGAACGTAGGAGGCGACACAGTGCATTCGAGTGTGTCGTCTCCTGCTTTCGTTGTAAAATTTCAGTAGGTATGTTTTGCCTCAAGTTGCAGGTGAAACTTTCCGTTCCTCTTCACTCCAACACATAGCACCGCACGGTTCTACCCTGCGGGTTCTCATAGCAAACGCCGACAGGATTCAATCCTCATATGACTCAGCCCAAACTTCTACTGCTCTCACCCGCATTCCACGGGTACTGGAAGGCAATTCAAGCATCCCTGGAAGTGCACGGATACGAAGTGCGCACCCACATCTACGATGCGCCGGGTACTCTGCCCGAGCGTATCCTCAACAAGCTTGCTCACGAGCTGCCCGAGAAGTACCGCCCCGAAAGCTTCGCTGCTCAGGCTACTCGTAAGGCGATTGACGCTTTCAACGAATTCCGCCCCGATATTGTGCTGGTCATTAAGGGCGATATGCTCTCCCGCGAATGGTGGGACCTGCTGGAGACCTCCGGCGTTCGCTACGGCACCTGGCTCTACGACGAAATGCGCCGTATGAGCTACACCGAAGAGGACCTGCACCACCTGGGCTCGCTGGCAAGCTACAGCCCGCTGGACGCGCAGCACCTGCGTGAGCAGGGCTTCGAGGTGCTCGACATGCCCAACGCCTACGACACTCACTGCCCGGTTGTCCCCATGCGCGAGGACTCCATCAACTTTGTGGGCGCTAAGTACCCCAACCGTGAGGAGACCCTGCAGGCGCTCGTCGCAGCCGGTCTGCCGGTGCGTGCTTACGGTCGTGCTTGGTCGCGTCACCCCTATGACATTCTGCGCACTAAGCAGTTCAAGGATTCCGGCGTGCCCGCAGGCCGCGATATTGACCGCTCTGAGGCGTACGGCATTATGGCATCCTCCCCGGCAACGCTGAACATCCACAATAACCAGGATGGTTTCACCATGCGCACCTTTGAGGCTCCCGGCGTGGGCGCCCTGCAGGTGATTGACCGCGCTGATGTGGATCGCTACTACATTCCTGGCGAAGAGGTCCTGGTCTACGAGAGCATTGATGAGCTCATCGAGATTTGTACCCGTATTTTCCGTGAGCCGAAGTGGGCTCGTCAGATTCGTGAAGCCGGTCAGAAGCGTACTCTGGCTGAGCACACCTTCGATCAGCGTGTAAAGATTTTGGAGCAGCTATGGGCCTAAACCTTTCTAAGATTGTGACCAAGATGCCGAGCGTGCGTTGGCACATGGCAGACCTGCTGGGCAAGACCCTGTACTCGCGGGCGTTCGGCTCTTTCGGTTCGGGGACTGTTCTTGTCCGCCCCCTGCGTATGGTCGGTGTAGAGAACATCTACCTTGGTGACCAAATCGCAATTTACGAGGATGCCTGGATCGCTTCTGAAGCCGGAGGTATTCTGCGTATCGGTTCTGGGACCTATGTCGGTCACCGTAGCCATATTCACGCTCTGTCGAATGTGACTATTGGTAAGGATTGTGTCTTTGCCGATAACGTGATGGTCAATTCTGGCGAGCACCCTCTGGACTCTCTGCATGATGTGCAGCCCGGTGGCGACATCGTGATTGGTGATCGCGTTTTCCTCGGTCAGAATGTGTCTGTACTCGGTGGTGTCACCATCGGAGACGGTGCTGTGATTGGTGCTGGAGCTGTGGTCACCCGCGATATTCCGGCTAATGCCGTGGCTGTGGGTATCCCGGCTACCGTTATTCGAGTCCGTTCTGGGGAGAAGCAGGATGCTTAAATACCCTCTAGATTTGGATGCTTGGCAGGCATGGCAGAGGCGTCAGAAGAAGCTGAAGTGGGCTAAGTACAAGCTGAATTCACTTCTTGCCTCCGCGCGTTCTCGGACCGTTGCGGAGGAGCCCGTACACGGCCTTCTGTACACTCGCGGTACTAAGCCTCAGGTGCTGATCGTTATGGATTCGTTCTCTCCGACGAACCGCAACGCAATCTTGGAGCCTCTCAAGCACCTGGATGCTGTCGATGTTGCCCTGTGGGTTCCTGAGGACGCTAGCGAGTACCTGGACGGGCAGTACGCCAGCGAGCGCTACTCACGCAAGGACTGGTCTGAGCAGGAGATCTCCGGCGATGAGCTGATGCGCCTCCTGCCTGATATTCGCATTGTGCTTTCTGCCGCACAGTTCCTTGGACGCGGTGCGGCCGCCTACGAGTACGCTCGCGCGATTGGCGCTGAGTACTGGATGGTTCAGCATGGCCTGCTGGTGCCTCAGGCGCCGCCGCTACCGGTCGGATGCACCCTGCTGGCTTTCAGCGAAGCTGATGCGGAATTCTGGGCATCGGGTCGCCGCGACGTCACCACTCACGCGGTGGGTTCGCAGCTGCTCTACCTCGCGGCGCAGAAGGCTGCCGGTGCTGAGGTACAGAAGCAGAACGACCTGGAACCGATCTTCCTGGGACAGATGCACGGTGCGGAACTGCCGCGCGCATCCTTCGCGTACGCTTCGCACTCCTTCTTGAAGAAGTTTGGTGGAACCTACCGCCCGCATCCGAGCGAGAAGGACAAGCTGTCGGTGCTGACCCACAAGCTGTGGGAGAAGGAAGGCATCCGCATTGACCGCTCCGGCACCCCGCTGAACGAGGTACCGAACCCGGTGGTGTCCATCTTCTCTACCGGTGTTCTGGAGGCTGCAATCCGCGGTATCCCGGCGTGGGTTTACCACCCGGCACCGCCGGCATGGCTCGTGGAATTCTGGGACCGCTACGGCATGAACCAGTGGGGTCAGGAACCGACCCCGGCACCGGTTCAGCCGAAGAAGGAACCGGCACAGCGTATCGCTGAACTAATGATTGAAACTTTGGAGGCATAATGCGTATTCTCTGCGTCATCCCCGTGCGCGGTGGCTCAAAGGGCATTCCGCGTAAGAACCTGCGCCCCATCGCGGGTAAGCCGCTCGTCGCATGGACCATCGAGCAGGCACTGGCTGCTAAGGAAGAAGTAGCCGGCGAGCACGAGCTGCGTGTTGTCGTCTCCACCGACGATGCTGAGCTGGCTGATATCGCCCGCGAGTATGGTGCTGAGGTGCCGTTCATTCGCCCGGCACACCTGGCTGAAGACACCACCGCAACCGAGCCGGTCATCGAGCACGCTATCGAGTTTTACACCGAAAACGGTTGGGAACCCGAGGCTGTCATGCTGCTGCAGGCAACCAGCCCGGTGCGTCTGCCCGGTACTCTGGCTCGTGCGGTCCGCCAGTTCGCGGAGAACGGTAAGGACTCCATGGTCGGTGTGATTCCGATTGGTCCGTTCATCTGGACTTGGCACGCTGACGGTGAGCCCACCGCGGCGTTCGAGATTATGGCTCGCCCGCGCCGCCAGGAGCTGACCAAGGAAACCTTCCGCTACCGTGAGAACGGTTCGATGTACATCACCAAGACCCACGTGTACATGGACCACCACAACCGCCTGGCGGGCTACCCCGGCGGTACCATTGACTTGTTCATGCTGGACGAGGTCGAGGGCGTCGACATCGACGCACCGATTGACTTCTCCGTGGCAGAGCACCAGCTCACTCAGATCCTGTCCGAAGGCAAGTAACCTTCACCCGCGGCAGTACCTCTTCTGCCGCTTCCGGCTTGACCAGCACTCAGGCATTCAACTAAACGCTCAAACGAAAAGGTCAAAATCGTGATTATTGAACGCAATATTGCCCCCTACGTGGTCTTCGCTGAAGACCCGATTCTCAACGCCCTGCAGAAGATTTCTGCTAACGGCCAGCGCATCATCTTCCTGGTGAATGAGTCCGGTATTCTGCGCGGTTCGCTCTCTGACGGTGACTTCCGTCGTTGGCTGATTGCTAACCCGACCGCATCCCTGGAGACCAGCGCCCTGGACGCTGCGAACACCAACCCGCAGACCGCACCGGCTGATGCTGATCCCGAGACCCTGCGCGCATACTTCGCGAAGGGCATCAACCACGTGCCGCTGACCGACGAGCGCGGTCACCTCGTGGCACTGGCAATGGATGAGCAGGACGTCCTGCGCATCGGTAAGCACACCATCAGCGAGGATTCCCCCTCCTTCATCATTGCTGAGATTGGTAACAACCACCAGGGTAGCGTTGACTTCGCTAAGGAGCTGGTGGACCTGGCTGTTGAGTCCGGCGCAGACGCTGTGAAGTTCCAGCTGCGCGATATGGACGCTCTGTACCGCCAGCGCGGCGCAGCAACCGCAGGTGAGGACCTGGGCGTTCAGTACACCCTGGACCTGCTGTCCCGCTTCTCCCTGACCGTTGACCAGATGTACGAGGTCTTCGACCACGTCAAGCAGCACGACATGGACATCATGTGCACCCCCTGGGACGCACCCTCCGTTCAGGCACTGGTTGACTACGGTATCCAGGGCATGAAGATTGCTTCTGCTGACCTGACCAACCACGAGCTGCTGCGTGACGTGGCTTCCCGCGGCCTGCCCATGCTGGTTTCCACCGGTATGAGCCGTGAAGAGGAAATCCGCGAGTCCGTGGCTCTGCTGCGTAACGCTGGCGCATCCTACGCTCTGCTGCAGTGCCAGTCCGCGTACCCGGCACCCTTCAAGGACGTCAACCTGGCGTACATGGACCGCCTGGCTGAGATTGGTCAGTGCCTGGTCGGCTACTCCGGCCATGAGCGTGGCTACCACGTGCCGATTGCTGCTGTTGCTCGCGGCGCGAAGATCATTGAGAAGCACTTCACCACCGACAAGACCCTCGAGGGTAACGACCACACCGTCTCCCTGCTGCCTGAGGAATTCAAGGCAATGGTTCAGCAGATTCGTGAGGTTGAGACCGCTATTGGTTCTGCTGCTCCTCGTGAGGTGTCCACCGGTGAGCTGATGAACCGCGTGAACCTGGCAAAGTCCCTGGTTGCTACCCGCCACATCGCTAAGGGCGAGGTCGTGACCGAGGCTGACGTTGCTGTGAAGTCCCCCGGCCGCGGTCTGCAGCCGAACTACCTGCCGCAGCTGCTGGGCCGCACCATGCAGCGCGACGTTGAAGAAGGCTCGTTCTTCTTCGAGGGCGACCTGAAGGACGATCTGGTGACCCGCCGCGACTTCAAGTTCGACCGCCCCTGGGGTCTGCCGGTTCGTTACCACGACTACAAGCCGCTGATTGAAGAGGCAAAGCCGGACTTCCTGGAGTTCCACTTCTCCTACAAGGACCTCGAGATCAACATCGACGACGTCTTTGACTCCAAGCTGGACATGGGTTTCACCACCCACCTGCCCGACCTGTTCGCAGGCGACTTCCTGGTGGATCTCGCGTCCAAGGACCCCGAGGTGTGGGAGCGCTCCATCGCCGAGGTTCAGCGCACCATCGACATCACCCGTGACCTGACCCGCTACTTCACCGTAGACGAGGATCCGGTCATGGTCGTGACCATGGGTGGCTTCACCAAGGACAAGCACATCCCCGCATCCGCACGTGCTGAGAAGTACGAGCGTATCGGTGAGGCGCTGAAGCGTCTGGACGCATCCGGCGTTCGCCTGGCGGCTCAGACTCTGCCCCCGTACCCCTGGCTGATGGGTGGTCAGCAGTACCACAACCTGTTCCTGGATCCGAAGGACACTGCAGAGTTCTCGCGTGCGTTCGACACCGCGCTCTGTCTGGACATCTCCCACACCATGCTTGCTTGCAACTTCCTGAACATTCCGCTGTCGGAGGCTGTTGAGCAGCTGGCACCGCTGTCCATCCACCTGCACCTGGTGGACGGCACCGGCGTTGACGGTGAGGGCGTTCAGGTCGGCGAAGGCGATGTCGACTGGGCATCCCTGGGCAAGCAGCTGCGTGAGCTGGCACCGAAGGCATCCTTCATTCCCGAAATCTGGCAGGGCCACATCAACAACGGTGAAGGCTTCTTCACCGCACTGGACCGCCTCGAGAAGTGGCTGTAGAAAGTAGACACTCACTCATGAATTCAAACGGATTTCCCACTGCCCTGTGGGTCGTTCCGGTTCCCGAGTTTGGTGGAGTAGCTCGGCACGTTGTCGATATGGCACGTGCCGGGCTCCCCGGCTTTAACCTGGTGGTTCTCGCACCCGAGGGTAAGCTCACGAGCCGTCTTGAGGAACTGGGCGTCACCGTCATCAAGGCTGAGTTCGGTCCTGACTACGGTTTTAAGACTTCTTTTGCTTCTTTGCAGAAGGCTGTTGAGCAGCTCCGCCCGGATATTGTCCACAGCCACCTGGCGTATGCAGACGTTGTCGCAACCGCTGTGGTCAACGCACTACGCATCCGTAGCGTCATCAAGCGCGGCACCTGCGTGCCGAAGCTTCTGACCACTGAGCACGGTATTGCCGGTAATGACTCGGTGTACCACGGTAGCTCCTGGCGTTCTAAGCTCATGGAGACCGTGCACCGTGTGCGCCTGTGGGGTACCGATCAGGCGATTGCTGTTTCTCGTTCTACCGCTGATCAGATGCGTGCCAAGTGGGGCGCTCGTGGCGTGGAGCTGGTGTACAACGGCGTGGATATCCCCGAGGTGCATGCAGCTGTTGAGCAGCAACGTGTTCCCGCAGAGGGAGGTCCGCGTATTCTCTCGCTGTCCCGCCTGTCTCCTGAGAAGGGCATCGACGTGCTGCTGGATGCTTTTGCACAGCTTCGTGCTGATTACCCGCAGGCTCATCTTGAGATTGCGGGCTCTGGCGATTTGGCGTCCGAGTTGCAGGCTCAGGCTCAGCGTCTGAACCTGGGTGATTCGGTGACCTTCAGCGGCTTCGTTAACCCGATTGAGGCGATGGGTCGTAGTGACATGATTGTTCAGCTGTCGGTGTGGGAGAACTGCTCCTACACTCTGCTGGACGCTAAGGCTGCTGGCCTGAAGACGGTCGCTACCGCTGTGGGTGGTAACCCGGAGATCCTGGGTGCTGACGAGCTGGTGGACCGCCAGAGTGCAACCCTGACTCAGGATGTTCTGCAGGTCATGCGCCAGCAGCTGCAGAAGGGTGAGACTGAGCCTTTCACCTGGATTTCGAACGAGCAGATGGCTGCTCAGACGGTTGATATTTACACTCGTGTACTTCGAGGAGGCCGATGATGAGCCAGACTTCGCAGGTTTACGCGCATCTGAACGAACCCACCGAGAAGCCAGAGGTTTCGCGTTTCTCTGAAACTGTGTCTCGCGGTAGTAATTACGTCCGCCATCAGACCAGCCAGATTCGTATGCCTGAGTTCATCCTGGCGTTCCTCTTGCTTTTTGGTGACCCAGTACCGGGTGTTGGTTTGCCCTTTAACCAGGTAATCATTCTTTTGCTGGCGCTGTACGGTCTGACCCGTAAGCCAACTTTTGACGTGAGTCATTTTTCGGGTCTGCGCGCAATTATGTTTATTGCAATGGGTTACCTCGCAATTGTCTCGTTCTACGGTGTACATTCCGAGGACGCATCGGATTGGACTCGACGTTTGCTCCGTCTTGTGGCTGCAACCGTGTTGATTTGGGCTATTGCAGCCGGACGTCTGCATATTCGCTCTATTGTTCTGGGATACTCATCGGCGATTCTTTTTAACGCTGTAGGGTATTTTGCAGGTTTTGCCCCGGCAACTGGTTATGTTGGCTATCTGACCGGCTGGCTGGGTGACAAAAACTTCTCGGGTCTGGTGTACTGTCTGTTTGGTCTGTTAATTCTGAGCTTTGCCCGTAACAAAATTGAAGTTATCGGCACTATTGTTGTTTTCTCCGGGCTGCTATGGGCTACGGGTTCTCGTACCTCTATCGCGGCGTATGCAGCGGGTCTGATTTGGATCGTTATTGCTCACCGTATGAAGACTTTTGGCCGCATTGCCTTGGGTGTGGCCCTGTACTGGTTAATTGATATCTTGACTAGTGACTACGCGCAGTCTGGTGCCTTCGCAGATCGTACCGGTACCGATGCGCTTCGTTCACTGATCGACCAGGCATCTGAGATTAAGGTTCAGGCAACTGGCTTCTTCGGCCAGGGCTTGGGCGAAGCGTATGTATATCTGGCACATACTGGTTCGAAGACCTGGTTCTTCCACAATTCGTACTGGTCTGCGCTTGTGGAGGGCGGCTGGCCGTGGATGATTCTGGTCGTTGCCATTACCTTGCTCTTTATCGTGAATGTGTTTAGCGGCCAGAAGACTCTGCCGGCTAAATTCTATGTTGTACAGGGCGTTGGCGTTGCCATCATGATTTGTGCATCGCGTCTGGGCGAGGTGTTCTACACCTGGCCGTGGGCTGTTGCCTGTGGTTTGGCTCTGCGCGTGTTGCTGCTTGAACGCGAACAGCGTCTTGGCACCGGCCATGATGAAGCGAATATCGAAGGCTTCGACGAGCGAATTGAAATTCGTGAGGCGGAAGAGAAGTCGCAGCACGCTGCGCCGATGTGGAAGGAAGAAAATGTCTAAGACTGATCGAGCTCCTGAAGTTAGCGTCATTATTTGTGCGCTGAACGCTGCATTGACTCTTCCTCGCCAGCTTAAGGCCCTGGAGAACCAGGAAACTGAGCTTCCGTACGAAGTGATTTTGGTAGACAACGGTTCAGAGGACGACACCCGCGCCGTTATGGAAGCGTGGGCTCAGGAACCCCGAGAGGATAAGTTCACGGTCAAGGTCGTGGACGCCTCCGCAACTCCAGGTATTCCCGCGGCCCGTAACGCCGGTGCACGTGCCGCATCGGGTAGAGTCTTAGCATTCTGCGATGCTGATGATGAAGTATCTCCTCAGTGGGTTCAGGCGTTTTCAGAGGTGCAGGATAAGGAACTGGCAGGTGGCTGGATTCGCGCTTTTGACGCTAATGGCAGCCCTCGCCCCGATGCCTTTGGCAAAGGTCTGATTGCAACTCCTTATCTGCCGCACGTGGGCAACTGTAACTGTGCTATTACCCGTGCACGCTTTTTTGAAATTGGCGGCTACGATGAGTCCCTTCCCCGCTACGGCTACGAGGATGTGGATATTTCGTGGCGTCATCAGGAAGCCGACGGTGTGATGCGCTTTATCCCTGAAGCAGAGATTCGTTTTACTCTCTCGGAGGGGAAGAGCTCTATCCGTAAGAAGTACGAGCTGGGTGTGGGACGTGTGCTGATGGCCCGTCGTTTCCCGAAGTATGATTCTGCAACGTATTCGTTGAAGTCTACTGTGACTGGCAGCGTTCAGCAGCTGTTGAATATCCTGCGTCAGGCTGTGACCCAACGTAAAGTTGCTCGTCGAGATGTTGCCAACTGGGTTGCATCGCTGGGACGTATCCGCGGAAGTATCAAATACTCCGGTAAGAATTATGTGCCCGCACGCAAGCTGGTGAAGGAGTAGAAGGATGGAGAAAGAACTCTACATCGCCACCAATAACGGTGACATGGGCGGAGGCGAGGTCATGCTTCTGAACATCGCCCGCGCGGCCCGTAGCCTTGGCTACAAGGTCACCATTGTGGGCCCTTCCGAGCCGAAGCAGCTTGTAGAAGCCGCTGCGGATGAGGGGTTCCCCCGCATTGTCTTGCCGGCTAAGAACCGCGCACAGTACATGGTGGCTCTGCGTAGCTGGCACGCTCGCCACAAGGACGTTCTGCTGTGGTGTAACGGTCTGGTTCCCGCAGCGGCAACGGGCGGTCGCAAGAACCGCATCGTGCACCTGCACCAGCTTCCTGCCGGCGTGAACGCGAAGCTCGTACCCTTTGCTCGCCATAAGGCGTCCGTCACCCTGGTCCCGAGCCGCTATGTGGCTCGCGCCTGCCCCGGCAGCGAGCTGTTTGCGAACTGGGTCAGCGGCGTATCCACCGAGCTTGATCACCGTGTGGGGGAGCGCAGACTTCGCGTCGGTTACCTGGGGCGTTTGACTCCCTCTAAGGGCATTGCGACCCTGTGCCAGGCGATGAGTTCCTTGAACTCTAACGGCATTGAATACGACCTGGTGATTGGCGGCGAGCCTGTCTTCGCATCTGACGAAGAACGAGCTGAGGTTGAGGAGGCGCTAGCTCGTGTCGCCACCTTCAGCACTCGTTTGGGCTGGACTACCCCGGACCGTCTTTTCGGTGACATCGACATGCTCGTTGTACCTTCGATTGCCCCCGAGTCCTTTGGTCTGGTGGTCGCTGAAGCGATGAGCGCACGCGTCCCTGTGATCGTCAGTGATGCTGGTGCTCTGTCGGAGGTACTGGGCGGTGCATCGTACCCGTACGTTGTGCCTGCTGACCAGCCGGTAGCTCTTGCCCAGGCTATTAAGAGCCTGGGTACTGAGCTTCGAGAAGATACGGATGCGCTGGCGGAGCGAACCTCCGAGCTGTTCTGGCGTTGGCAGGAGAATTACTCGCCTGAAGCAGGTAAGGTCCGTGTTGGTGAGATTCTGGAACGTTTTATCCGCTAAGGTGCTTCTAAACGTATAGGCCATTCCCAACGGATATCCTCTCGCTCAAACCCCCGAAGGAAAATTATGACGACTACTCACCGCTACAAGGCTGCGGTTATCATTCCCTCTCGCGGTGGTGCAGATATTCTGCACTACCCGCTGGATGCGCTTGCCGCTCAGACTGAGAAGGACTTCCAGGTTATCGTGGTCCTCGACGGCGATATTGACAACAGTGAAGCTGTGCTTGACCGCTACATTGCAGAAGGCAAGCTGAACTTGACCAAGATTGTTTTCGAGGAGAACCGCGGCCGCGTGGCTGCGTTGAACGCTGGTCACCGTGCGGCTGATGCGGACATCCTTATCCGCTGCGATGATGATCTGGAACCCGATCCCAACTACGTTGCGAACCACCTCAAGTACCATGAGGCTCCTGGTGAGCACGGCGTAATCGGTATCTACTTGAACCAGTTCCCGGACACTCCCTACTCTCGTGTGTACGGTAACTACCGCGACCAGAAGTTCCGTGAAGCTGCGTACCAAGTTGCGCCTGAGAAGCGCTGGATTTACTGGGCGGGTAATGTGTCTATGTCGAAGAAGCTCTTCGACGAGATTGGTGGCTATGACCCCGCGTACCGTCTCTACGGTTGGGAAGACGTAGACATGGGTTATGAGGTTGCTCAGCACGGTGGCGAAATCCATATTGCCCCTGAGCTGGCGACTAAGCACTACGTGGCTGCTACCACCACTGCAGTGCGTGCCCTGCGTGCCCTGCACTCGGGTTCTGCCCGCACCATCTTCGTGCGTAAGCACGGCGATGCGGCGCACCCCGCCCCGAACCCGACGGGTGCATGGGGCTTGCTGGTCAAGGCCCTTGCTCGTTTCACCACGGAGAAGACCATCAAGGCTCTGGGGGATGCGAGCGATAAGATTCTGCTCAAGCTGCCCGCTAAGGCGGCTGAGAAGCTTGTGGCTTTGCAGGTTGAGGCTGCATCTTACGCCGGTATTCACTATCCTGAGCGAGCTCAGAAAGTTTTCTAGGAGGAAAAGAAAATGTCACTCACTCAGCTCTTGACCTCCGCTCCGTTTACCGGGCCGAAGAACCCCGACGCGGTGCTCGCGGATATCCCGAAGAGCCTCAAGAAGCTTGGCCGCCTGGCGCGCCGTTACGTGCCGCTGGTCAAGCCTGAGGCTACTGAAGAGATTGCGATTGCTCACGACTACCTGACTCAGCGCGGCGGCGCGGAGCGTGTTGTCCTGGCAATGCACCGTGCGTTCCCGGATGCACCGATTTACACGACTCTGTACGACCCGGAGGGTACCTTCCCTGAGTTCAAAGACGCGAAGATCATTACCAGCCCGCTGAATAAGATTGGTTATTTGCGTCGTAACCACCGTATGGCGTTGCCGATTTTGCCGTTTGCTTCTTCTTTCTTGAAGGTACCGGCTGAACGCGCTGTGGTGTCGACGACCGGTTGGGCACACGGTTTCAACTTTGCCGGTCGTAAGTTCATTTACTGCCATTCGCCGGCGCGTTGGCTGTACCTGAGCGATCAGTACCTGGGCGAGAAGAGCACCGGCCCCGTGCCGCTGCTGCTGAAGACTCTGCGTCCTGCACTGATGTTGTGGGATCACTGGGCGGCTCACCGCTCGGCGGTGTATGTGGCGAACGCGAGCGTGATTAAGAAGCGCATCGAGAACGTGTACGGCAAGAAGGACGTTCCGATTTTCTTCCCGCCGCACTCGGTAGACACCACCGCACCGGTTGAGCCTATTCCGGGCCTGGAAGAGTTCACCGAATCGGACGATTATTTCCTGATTGTTTCTCGCCTGCTGCCCTACAAGAATGTTGATAAGGCTGTTGAAGCCTGCAATGAGTTGGGTAAGAAGCTACTGGTGATTGGCCGCGGTCCGGAGAAGGAACGTCTGGAAGCGCTTGCGGGCCCGACTATTCGTATTGCTTCGGGTGTTTCGGATGCGCAGCTTCGTTACGCGTACCGTCATTGCCTGGCGCTGCTGGCTATCTCGTATGAGGACTTCGGCATTACCCCGCTAGAAGCGGGTGCTAGCGGCAAGGCCGTGATTGCCTACCGTGCGGGCGGCTTCCTGGATACCATTCAGGAAGGCAAGACCGGCATGTTCATCAACCAGCCGACCGTGGAGCAGCTGGTGGAAGCCCTCAAAGCTTTCAACCCGGATGACTGGGACGCCGACTACATCCGTGAGCACGTTGACGGTTTCTCGGAGGCTCGTTTTATCAGCCGCTTGAAGACCTACGTGCAGGCTTTGCCCGAAGACTAAAAGAGCTCGGCCCATAGAAGAAGGCGGGGCGGTAGAACTATATAGTTCTACCGTCCCGCCTTCTTTATTCGTTCTGAGGGCCTTACCGGGCTTCTAAGAGCCCCTTGGAGAGCAGCTCAGGAATGAAACCCTCAATCTGCGGTCCCATAGTCTCTATGGGCTGTTCATACATTTCGCAGAGCACGTCGATAGCGTCCTGCAACGGCATCGGGTCCTCAAAAATACTCCAAATAATGGAGGCAGAATCCTGAAGAACAGACAGCTCACCGTTGGCAAGATTCGCGAGATAAGTTGCTGTGGGGGAGTACTTAGCGAACTCTTCAGAATGAACATACGCGATGTTCTCGGGGATGCCGTATACGGTCTGACGGGAATCTACCGGATTGCTCATTTTTTCACCTTGATTCCGAAACGCTCAAAGAACTTTGCACGTATCTCTGCCTTAGTAGGGGTGCGTCCCAGCTGCATCGCCAAATGGTCCTTATTCACAAAGAAAATATTTTTGAGTGTGCGTAGCTTATCGTGCAGGGTCGTTGCTGATTGCAGGCGTCCGATCCACTGGATGTAGTGGGGCACATCCTGGGAGACCGACAGCCACAGTAGGTAGTCGCGGTCGTCACGGTACTGCTCCAGACCGCCCATAGCCGCGCTGTATGCGAGGGAAGAGTCAAGCTCCTCCGCGCGGGCTCGTAGGCGCTGCCAATCGCTATAGGAGAGCAGAGAGACTAGATAGTTAATATCTGCACTGTAGCGTGATGCAGCGCGGGCGCGGTGAAGCACCACGAGAAGACGCGCATCCAGATCGCTGGGGACAGTGCAGGGACGGTGAGCAATCATACGGGTCTTGCGTGCCGCCCAGATGCGGTCAAACGCCTTCTCATAATCGCCGTGGCGTCCTAGACCGGGAAAGAAACGATGAATATCAGTCAGGCCCCATGAAGCGTGGTAGAGCGTCATCGCGTGCTCGAACACGGAACCTGTTTCGAAGTGGGCTTGGATACGCCATCCATCTGCCATAAGGATCTCTACAAAGCGGTCCACGTGAGAGGGCCGGACAAGCAGGTCAGCGTCGGAGCTGTACCTGCCCTTGCGGTAAATTTCCTGGGAGAAAGCGTAGCCTTTGACATGCAGAATATCGATGGAGTGCATGTCGGCAATCCGCTGGAAGTAGGCGTGCGCAAGCCGAATCCGTGCCGCGAGCGGAGTAGTCTGCGGCTCCGGGGTATTGGGTGAGTGAGTGGTCACAATAGCCTTTCGGTGCACATGTATACCAGATAAGTATAAGGCGGGACGGGCAGAAAATACTGCCCATCCCGCCCTAAGTCGCTCCCTATGGTTTAGGGCGCTTATTACGTTGTTACTTCTTGGTCGAGGACTTCTTTGACGACTTCTTGTCGCCTTCCTTGCCGTAACCGTAGTAGGTTGCATAACCAACGTAGGCGCTTGCGTAACCGAAGCCGTAGTAGGAGTTACCCAGACCCTTACGGGGTGCACGGTTCAGAACCATACCGAAGAGGTTAGCGTTAACCTTCTTCAGGATGCTTGCTGCCTCAGTCATCTGTTCACGGTGGCTTCGACCGATAGAACCAACGAGGATCACGCCATCCACGGAGTGGGAGAGCAGCGAAGCGTCGGTCACGGGCAGCAGCGGCGGAACGTCGACAACCACGATGAACTCTTCGGAGAGCTCGTTGATCAGCTGGCGCATCTTATCCGAGCCCAGAAGTTCGGAGGGGTTCGGGGGGATACGACCTGCAGGTAGGACGAAGAGGTTCGAATCGCCCAGCTGGTGCACGGCGTTAGCGATCTCAACCTGGCCAGCCAGAACCTGGGTCAGACCAACCTTAGCGTCGAGCTTCAGCTTCTTAGCCACGGTCGGGCGGCGCAGGTCGGCGTCAATGAGGATGACGGGCGAACCAGCGTCAGCCATTGCGCGAGCCAGCGACAGCGACACGGTCGACTTACCTTCACCGGGCACTGCGGAGGTGACGATAAACGAACGAGGGGGAGTGTCAACGTTCACGAAGCGCAGGTTGGTGCGCAGCTGGCGGATAGACTCCTGAGCGATGTGGTCGTCGGTGTTGCCCTTAACAATGTTCTCTTCGTTCAGGTCGTCACTGACGGGCAGAACACCCAGGATGCTTGCGCCGGTTGCCTTGGTAGCGTCGTCACGGGTGCGGATGCGCTGATCCAGCGCGCGGCGCAGGAAGATAGCCAGGTACACCAGCGCCAGGCCAGCAGCGGCACCAACGAGTACGTTCTGCTGGTAGTTCGGAGCCACCAGCGGGGGGTTCACGCTTGCGTTATTCAGCGGAATCACGCGAACAGTGTTGCCGCCGGTCGGGGATGCACCGGTGTTTTCGCCGTTTACCAGAGCCTGAGCGTTACCGGGGTTCTGCTCAATTTCCTTGATGTAGTCGGCGGTAGCCTGTAGCGCACTGTTAGCGAGAACCTGTGCGTTCTTCGGGGAAGAAGCCTTCGCGTTAACGGTAATCAGTGCAGCGTTATCACCTGCGGTTGCGGTGAGGCTAGAACGAATCTGACCGGTGGACAGGGACAGTTCGGGGTTGTTCTGCTTAATCTTCTGTGCCACGGCCTCAGAGGAGACGATAGCAGCGTAGGAGCGAGCGCGCTCCTTAGCGGCCGTAGAGCCCGAGAGAACATCCACCGTACCGGACTCACCCACGGTCACGTAGCCCGAGGACGATGCAGCGTAGACCTTCGGCTGGAGAGATGCATAGCCGAAGCCCGCTGCGGCACCGACAACGATGCCAATAATCAGCAGCCAGAGGTTAGCCCTCGTGGTGCGGAAAAATTCCAAAATGGTCATGGTAGTGAGAATACTCCAGAAAGTTTGAGTTAGTGTGCCTGCGACGTGGAGTGTTGTTGCAGGCGGTGAAGGGATGCGAAGATCCCCAGGTGTTTATTAGCGGAGCAATCCGAGCAGGTAGCTACCGTAACCACTCTTGACGAGGGGGGTAGCAATGTCGCGCAACTGCTCATCGGAGAGCCAACCGTGGCGCCACGCAATTTCCTCCGGGCAACCAACTGACAGACCCTGACGGCTCTGAACAGTGCGGATGAAGTTAGTGGCATCGGCGAGTGAATCAAAGGTTCCGGTATCGAGCCACGCGGTACCGCGAGGCAGAACCTCAACCTTCAGTTTACCCTGTTCCAGGTAGACACGGTTGAGGTCAGTGATTTCCAGCTCACCGCGAGGGGAAGGCTTGATTTGACGTGCGTACTCTACAACCTTCGAGTCGTAGAAGTACAGGCCCGGAATAGCGTAGTCGCTCTTGGGGTTCTCGGGCTTCTCTTCAATAGATAGTGCGTTGAAATTCTCATCGAACTCCACCACGCCGTAAGCGCGAGGATCAGCAACCCGATAAGCGAAGACGGTCGCGCCATCCTTCTGCTCGTAGGTGGCAAGCTGAGTACCCAGACCGGGACCGTAGAAGATATTGTCACCGAGCACGAGGGCTACGGGGTCGTTGCCAATAAAATCAGCACCCAGAATAAATGCCTGTGCCAGACCATCCGGAGAAGGCTGCACCTTGTATTCGAGATTAATACCGAAACGGGAACCGTCACCGAGCAGTCGCTGGAACTGCTCCTGATCGGTAGGAGTGGTAATAATCAAAATATCGCGGATACCCGCCAGCATGAGAGTGGACAGCGGGTAGTAAATCATCGGCTTGTCATAGACCGGAGTGAGCTGCTTGCTAATACCCTGAGTGATAGGGTGCAAACGGCTTCCGGTGCCGCCGGCAAGAATAATTCCCTTCATAACTTCTTATTGTGTCATGTTTATCTCTTTGTTGAGGCATAAAAATCGCTATTTAGGCAGGTAAAATATACCGTATGGCTCACATTCTTGTTACCGGCGGTGCCGGTTTTATTGGTTCGAACTTTGTTCACCACCTCATCGATAACACTGATCACACTATTACTGTGCTGGATAAGATGACCTACGCCGCAAATGCTGCGTCTTTGGAGGGTCTTCCTGAATCCCGCTTCAAGCTCGTCGTAGGCGACATCGCCGACCGCGAGCTGGCTGACGAACTGGTCGGCAAGGCAGACGCTGTCGTTCACTACGCTGCGGAATCGCACAACGACAACTCCCTGTCCAACCCCGAACCGTTCATCCACACTAACCTCATCGGTACTTTCAGCCTCCTGGAAGCAGTCCGTAAGCACGGCACTCGCTACCACCACATCTCCACCGACGAGGTCTTCGGTGACCTCGAGCTGGACGATCCGGCAAAGTTTACCGAAACCACTCCCTACAACCCCTCTTCCCCTTACTCCTCCACTAAGGCAGGCTCCGACCTGCTCGTGCGCGCATGGGTCCGCTCCTTCGGTATTGAAGCAACCATCTCTAACTGCTCCAACAACTACGGCCCCTACCAGCACATCGAGAAGTTCATCCCCCGCCAGATTACTAACATCCTCTCGGGTCTGACCCCGAAGCTGTACGGCGAGGGCCTGAACGTCCGTGACTGGATTCACGCATCCGACCACTCCTCGGCTGTGCTGCGCATCCTGGAGCAGGGCAAGATTGGCGAAACCTACCTCATCGGTGCAGACGGCGAAGAGAACAACATCACGGTTCTGCGCACCATCCTGCGACTGATGGGCAAGGACGAGAACGACTTCGAGCACGTGGTTGACCGCCCCGGTCACGACCTGCGCTACGCAATCGACGGTAGCCGCCTGCGTGCAGAGCTCGGCTGGGAGCCGAAGTTCACCGACTTCGAATCCGGTCTTGCCGACACCATTAAGTGGTACACCGACAACCGCGGCTGGTGGGAGCCCCTGAAGGCTGAGGTCGAGGCGAAGTACGCAAAGGCTGGCCAGTAATGACCAAGGAATTGAAGGTTACTGAAACCGAGATTCCCGGCCTGCTCATCATTGACCTGCCGGTTCACGGCGATAACCGCGGCTGGTTCAAGGAAAATTGGCAGCGCGAGAAGATGGTCGCAGCCGGTCTGCCCGACTTCAACCCGGTGCAGAACAACATCTCGTTCAACGCTTCGATAGGTACCACCCGCGGTATCCACGCCGAGCCGTGGGATAAGTACGTTTCTGTTGCGACCGGCCGTATCTTCGGCGCGTGGGTTGACCTGCGTGCCGGCGAGTCCTTCGGCAAGGTCGTCACCGTGGAGCTGGGCCCGGACACCGCAATCTTCGTGCCCCGCGGCGTGGGTAACTCCTTCCAGACCCTGGAAGAGAACACCGCCTACACCTACCTGGTGAACGACCACTGGTCGGCGGATGCAGTATCCGGCTACAGCTTCCTGAACCTTGCCGATGAGACCGTCGCAATCGACTGGCCTATCGACCTGGCGAAGGCAGAACTCTCCGAGAAGGACCGTAACCACCCGCGTCTGAACGAGATCAAGCCCCTGGAAGCCGACCCGATCCTGATTATTGGTGCGGGCGGTCAGCTCGGCACCGAGCTGGTTCGCCAGCTCACCGAGCAGAACGTACCCTTCCTGGCTGTGGATCGCGACCGCCTCGACCTGGGCAAGCCCGAGCAGTGGCGCGACGCATTCCGCTGGCGCTCCTTCCGCGCGGTCATCAACGCTGCAGCGTACACCGCAGTGGATCAGGCAGAAACCCCCGAGGGGCGCCGTGACGCCTGGGCAGCTAACGCCCTGGGTGTGAGCGCTCTTGCCTCCATCTGTGAAGAAGCTAACCTGCCGCTGGTTCACGTATCCACCGACTACGTCTTTGACGGCTCCCTGCCCCTGGGCGAGGAATACCCGGAGGACTACCCCCTGGCACCGCTGAGCGTCTACGGCGCATCCAAGGCTGCCGGTGAGGTTGCCGCCGCCGCATGGCGTAAGCACTACACCCTGCGCACCAGCTGGGTTGTTGGCGCCGGCAAGAACTTTGTGGGTACCATGGCATCCCTGGCTGAGCGCGGTATCGACCCGTCCGTGGTCGCCGACCAGTGGGGCCGCCCGACCTTCACCCAGGACCTGGCAGCAGCTGCCCTGCACCTGCTCTTCTCCGGCGCAGAGTACGGCACCTACAACGTGTCGAACACCGGTGAAGTCATCAACTGGGCGCAGTTCGCTCGTGCAGTGTACGAGGGCACCGGCCACGACCCGGCACGAGTCAGCGATACCACCACCGAGGAATACTTCGCCAACGCTGAGCTCTTCGCTCACCGTCCGACGAACTCGGCAATGGACCTGTCCAAGCTGATTGCTGCAGGCTTCACCCCGCGTGATCACCGCGAGGCGCTTGCCGCCTACTTGGCAGAAATGGGCTCCTAATCCTCTAAGGAATTGGCTCTATATCTGCTGACAACAGCATAAAAGGCGTGAAAAACGCCATATCACAGGTTCCCGGCCCTTGAAGAAGAGCCGGGAACCTGTACAATATTGTCTTGCCCAAGGCGGTGGAATACACGAAACGTGTAGGTCCGTAACTGACGGTGGCTGGTTGGAAAGAGATTTCTGGCGCCAGTCCCTATTCCACTTGGCGCATAACTTCTAACCAAGAAAGGGTGGACAACTCATGTCAGATACCATCAAAATTTCAGCTACCGTACGTAGCGACTTCGGCAAGGGCTACGCGCGCCGCATCCGCATGGCAGGCGACATCCCCGCCGTCATCTACGGCCACGGCGAAGAGCCCAAGCACGTAGTACTCCCCGGCCACGCAACCACCCTGGCTGCCCGCGTCCCCAACGCTATCCTCGACCTCGACATCGAAGGTGAATCACACCTCGCAATGATCAAGGACATCCAGCGTCACGCAATCCGCCCTGAACTGCAGCACATCGACCTGCTGACCGTTAAGCGCGGCGAGCGCGTTGAGATTGAGGTTCCTGTACACGTTGAAGGCGAGCCTGCTGTTGGCGCCGTTGCTAACCAGGAAGAAACCGTTCTTCTGGTTGAAGCTGACGCACTGAAGGCACCCGAAGCTTTGACCGTGAGCATCGAAGGCCGCGAAGCTGGCGCTCACGTTCTGGCATCAGACGTTGAACTGCCCTCAGGCGTAACCCTGGTTGCAGACGCTGAACTGCTGATCGTTAACGTTTCTGAGCCCGAGGAACTCGACGTTCCCGAGCCCGGTGAAGAAGGCGAAAACGCACCCGAGGGTGACATCGTTGAAGCTTCCGAGGAATCAGATCAGGCTGGCGAAGCTCACGACTCAGATAACTCAAAGCACTAGACCGCGCCCTGCGCCTAGCGCAACAATGATTTGTGGATGGCCCGCCGCTACCTCTCTTCTGAGGTGGTAGCGGGCCATACTCATAGAATGGTGTAGTCCATGAATTTTCTAAAAACCTTTTACAGCGCCGTGGAAAGGGCGAAGATATGTCTGATGCGTGGCTCATTGTTGGTCTGGGGAACCCGGGCCCGGAGTACGAGAAAACCCGCCATAACATCGGCCAGATGGTGGTTGATGAACTGGCGCGTGAAGTAGGCGGTGGCTTCAAGAAGCACGGACGCGCGCGCGCCCAGGTGCTGGAAGGACGTTTGGGTATAGGCGGACCCAAGGTAGTGCTGGCCAAGCCCCTGACCTATATGAACACCTCGGGCGGCCCGGTATCGGCTCTAGCCCAGTTCTACGATATTAACCCCGACCACATCATCGTTGTGCACGATGAACTTGATATCCCCTTCGACACCATTAAGCTCAAGATTGGTGGGGGAGAGGGCGGCCATAACGGTCTGCGCGATATTACCAAGGCACTGGGCACCAAGGACTACTACCGTGTGCGCACCGGCATCGGTCGTCCTCCCGGACGCATGGATACCGCAGACTTCGTGCTCAAGCCCTTCAGCAGCACTGAAGCGAAGGACCTGCCCTTCCTCATCTCAAACGCAGCGGATGCAACCATGATGCTCGTGAAGGAAGGCCTGCTGGCAACCCAGCAGCGTTACCACGGAGCAGGCTCCTAGCCGTACGACCTGGGCCGGGTAAACGCTGAACTGGGGTAACGCATGATGCGGGCCGATGCGTGAACTAGGCTCTACCTAACTATGCAAGAGCCCGGTGAGGGAATAAGCTAGAAAAGAATGACGTTATACGCTCCACGACGGGAAAATACCCGACCCGTGGAGCGTATGAGCGAGAGAAGAAGGTACCCGTGGCTGAATACTCCACCCCCGCCAACACCCCGCTGAGCGACGACCTCGTACGCCAGCTTCGCCAGGATTTCCCGATCCTCAACACTGAGGTCAACGGGCACCCCTTGGTCTACCTGGATTCGGGGGCGACCAGTCAGAAACCCCTTCAGGTTCTTGACGCAGAACGCGACTTCTACCTGCACGCTAACTCCGCTGTGCACCGCGGTGCCCACACCCTCGCGGTCGAAGCAACCGACCTGTTTGAGGATGCGCGTATCACCGTTGCGAACTTCGTCGGTGCCACTGACGAAGAAATCGTGTGGACCTCCAACGCAACCGAGGCACTGAACCTGGTTGCCTACTCCATCGGCAACGCCTCCCAGGGCATCGGCGGTCCCGCCGCCGAGCGTTTCGCGCTGAAGCCCGGCGACGAAATCGTCACCACGGAGATTGAGCATCACGCGAACCTCATTCCCTGGCAGATCCTTGCTCAGCGTACTGGCGCAACTCTGCGCCACATTCCCTCCACCGAGGACGGCCAGCTCGACTACGCGGCAGCCGAAGACATCATCAACGAGAAGACCCGTATCGTCGCGTTTACCCACGTCTCGAACGTGACCGGCGCGATTACCGATGTGCCCCGCATGGTCGCCATGGCACGCAAGCACGGCGCGCTCGTCGTGCTGGACGCCTGCCAGTCCGTACCGCACATGCCCGTAGACTTCCACGCCCTGGACGTCGACTTCGCGGCGTTCTCCGGCCATAAGATGCTGGCGCCCACCGGCATCGGTGCCCTCTACGGTCGTGCCGAACTGCTCGAAGCTCTGCCGCCCTTCCTGACCGGTGGCTCCATGATTACCCGCGTGGGTCTGCAGGACGCCGAGTATATGCCCGCCCCCATCAAGTTTGAGGCAGGTACCCAGCGAGTCTCGCAGGCGGTCGCTTTCGCCGCTGCTGTGCGCTACCTGCAGCACTTGGGCATGGAGAACGTTGAGGCGTGGGAACACGAACTGGGCACCCGCCTGGTTGAGGGAGTTCAGAAGATCGATGGTGTGCGACTGCTCGGCCCCACCGACCCCACCAAGCGTACCGGCTTGGTCGCCCTCGCCATCGAGGGCGTGCACCCGCACGATGTGGGTCAGCTACTCGACACCCAGGGTATCGCCGTGCGCGTGGGTCACCACTGCGCTCAGCCGCTGCACCGCTGCGCCGGTGTGACCGCCTCGACCCGCGCCTCCACCTACATCTACAACACCACCGAAGATGTGGACGCTTTCCTGAAGGCACTCGCCGAGGTGCGCCCCTACTTCGGCTTTTAAAGCAGATGCGTTAGAAGCCAACGCCCCAATTTTTCAGACATACCAACTGACGGAAGAAGATCACCGTGTCTCTTGAATCCCTGTACCAGGAAATTATTCTGGAGCATTCTAAGCAGCGCAGCG
Source organism: Rothia sp. HMSC071C12 (assembly GCF_001813895.1). NCBI lineage: Bacteria > Bacillati > Actinomycetota > Actinomycetes > Micrococcales > Micrococcaceae > Rothia > Rothia sp. HMSC071C12. The sequence continues at coordinate 69,903 of NZ_KV814370.1, read as the reverse complement.
GCGAGCACCTCGTAGAGGTACCCGCCGGCCATGCAAGCGCCGATAACCACCAGTACAACCCCACCTGCGGCGACGAAATCAACCTGCGTGTGGTGCTCTCTGATGAGCTGAAGGATGGCGAGAAGACCATTGAGTCGATCTCCTGGGAAGGCGACGGTTGCTCCATCTCCATGGCTGCCGCCTCCGTGCTCTCTGAAATGGCTCCCGGCATGACCATCTCCGAGCTGCAGAGCCACGTGGATGCGTTCCGCGAGATGCTGCGCTCGCGCGGTAAGGTGACCCTGGACGAAGAGGAGTACGGCGATATGGCGGCTTTCTCCGGCGTTTCGAAGTTCATGGCGCGCGTAAAGTGTGCGATGCTCTCCTGGGTTGCGGTTGAGGAAGCTGCTAAGGAAGCAACCGCGAAGAACTAATTCTTTGCTGAGAGGGTAGGTTGGAATGTTCGGTCAGTAGCCAATATTTGAACGCCAATCGAAAATATCGAATGGAGCCATCGATAATATATTGCATGTAAGTGTAATGTTTTTCGATGAGCTTTTAGTGGTGAGTACCAAACGTGACTCGATCCGAGAATCTACTCCCTACTCTTTCCTGATATAAGATTTCTTTGATTTAAAACAATATGATGAAAACATGAGGCGGATACTACACTGTATCCGCCTCATATTTATATCTTTTCCTTTTTCCTCTAAAAAAGTGACTGGTAAAATAAAAGGACGAAGGGCGCCCAACCAGCACCCTCGAGAAACTCTTTTCGGACCCGCACACTCTGAGGCGACAGCGAGAAGAAATAGGACAATAGTAGAAAATATTTTCTCAATATTGCACATTCTTCTACTTATTCTTAGGCTCTCACTCTAGACAGCGGATATGTTTCTCACCCTCCGGTACTTCAACCACACCGGAATACCCATCGCCGCTACCAACCACAAGGAAGCCCCATGATTATTGGCTACGCCGCAGGCGCCTACGACCTTTTCCACTACGGCCACCTCGAGATTCTCCGCAAGGCTAAGGAAAACTGCGACTACCTTATTGCAGGCGTCGTGCACGATGACGTTCTGGAAGTGACCAAGGGTCGCCGCCCTGTCATCCCCATCGAAGAGCGTGCCGCCATCGTCAGCCACATTGACTACGTGGACGAAGTGCACGTCGAAACCACCCCTGACAAGCTCGAAACCTGGAAGCAGAAGCCCTTCAACGTCTTCTTCAAGGGCGACGACTGGAAGGGCACCGACAAGGGTAACGCCCTGGAAGCACGCTTCGCAGAGGTCGGCGTGGAAGTGCACTACTTCCCCTACACCGAGCACACCTCCAGCACCAAGCTGCGTAAGGTCGTTGACCTGCTTGAAGCAGAGCACGACCTGCGCGTAGAGATGCGCCGCTTCGCTGAGCTGCTCGGCGAACGCGAATACTCCGAGGCGATCATCGCCTCCTAAAGCTCCTACGCCCTCGTGGGGGGCGCTAGAGCTCATAGAGACTCATAAAGACACAGAGGATCCCCGCCGTAATTACTTACGGCGGGGATCCTTTGTATATTGGCGGTATATCAGCTACACCTCAAAGGTGAGCGTCTCATAAGCTTTAGCGCTGTGCCAGCCACTTCTCAGCGGAGGTGCCCAGAACCTTCAGCACGCGGCCAACCTGAGGCTCAGCCGCGGCTGCAATCTTCTTGCCCACCAGCGGGATGGAGCAGGAGACTTCACCGTTGACGTCCAGGCGGGTCTGCTCACCCTCGGGGGTCAGCTTCTGAGTAGCCTGAGCGGACACGGGAACGCCGTTGACCTTGACCTCGGTAGAAACGGTGCGGGAGCCGTCAGCAGCCGGTGCGCTTACAGTGTCCACCTGGGTCATAGCAACGCCGTTGCCGACGAACTTACGAGCGATGTCCGGCACGCGCTCAGCGGGCACGGTACGTTCGGTGGTTGCGGTGAACTCAGCGGAGGTGTCACCGGAAACGGAGAAGCTACCGAACTCAACGCCAACCTCGGAGCAGACGAAGCGTGCGAAGTCCTCGCTGGAGAATGCCTCGATAACCTGCTCAACGCTTGCGTTGATAACGGTCGATTCCTGAACTGCCATAATTGTTCCTTTCGTAGTGCGCGAAAACCCCGCGCATTATCCCTTCTAAGGATACGGTGCGCGGGGTTTCGCAACCAATGTAAAGACGCGAATCCACCTGAGAATATGCCGTGAACAAGGGAAAACGTCCGCAGCCTCTCACAGGGTGGTTGGAGGATTCGCATGCCGGTCTAAAAATGCGGGAAACACCTCCGGGTGGCTCCCACATCGCATCGCTAAGGATGCTGGGCTTAGAAAGCTAAAGCTTTTAGGCGCTGGGAGCCATTGCGTCGATGCGAGCCATCTCAGCCTTACCCGCACGGTGTGCGCGAGCAGCCTGCTTCAGGCGACCCCAGAAGGAATCCTTACGGTGGGTCTTGCCAGCGAGCAGATCCTGCAGTTCCTCGCTCAGCTGTGCTGCAGAAATCTCCGGGGTGGAGATGTAGGGCTCAGCGGTGCGGAACAGGGAGGGGTTCGCCAGAGCAAGATCCAGCTTGTCGAAGAGGTCTTCGCGGCTTTCAACAACAACAGCGTGGCCGCGCTTCTCCATCAGAGTGGTGAAGGGGACCTGGTGGTTGTCAACAACCTCATCGAACTCTGCGCGGCGCGGAACAGCCAGGGGCAGAGCGCCGGTGCGGCGTGCATCCTGGATGGAACCGGGGCCGCCCTGAACCAGCACTACGCGTGCGGTTGCGTAGTAGTCCAGCAGTTCGGATGCGGGAAGAAGCTTAAGGTTGTCTGCGTGCTTAATAGGCGCAGTGTGGCCGTGCTGCACGAGGCAGGTGACCTCGGGGTGAGCCTCAAGGTAAGCCTCAACCCAGCGCAGAAGACGATCAAAAGTGTGAACGTCGGTGCCGAGGGACACCACCAAATCGTAAGTCTTGGTAGGAATACGAACGGGCGCGACGGCAGGGGTAAATACGGGCAGGTCGAACTTGGAAGTATCAACACTGACGTGGGGGAAGTTCTGAATAGACATCGCCTATTCCTCTCTATGTATTTATCGGTAGTAACCCCGTATACCTGACGCAAAAATCCGGAGGGCATCATGGGTATACGCGGCGGCGTCGTGCCGGAGAAAATGGTGAGTAATCTCCGCATACGCTTCTCTGGCGAGTGGTTAGTTCGCTTGGATGGTGAGTCCACAGTGGAGCGCACGACTTATGCGTATCTGTATGTTTAATAAATACTATACCCTGAAAATAACGCCCCCAGCACACGCGGGGACGCCATTTCCAGGATAAATTCATCACTCTTAGAAAATGGGATGAATCACACGAGAATCAGGGAAATTCTCCTGCTGCTCCTCACTCTGAACAATAATTCGATCAGCAAAGGTGTACAGCATCTTGCCGGTCATCGTCGGCAGAGTCGGGCGGTCAAAACACTCAATATAAAGAGTCTTTACGCCAAAAAGTTTAGCCGCAACAAAGAAAGGAACAGCAACACCCGCACCCGCAGAAACAACCGCATCCGGGCGTTCCTTCGGGAAAATACGAAATGCCAAGAACAAATTACGAATAGCGTTCTTAATATTTCGAGTGGTCGGGTAATACGCCCAATAGGTCTTCTCATCAGCAAGAGAAGATTCAACATCGGGCTGCTTAAAGCTAACCCACACACGGTCATAATCCTGCCACGCAGCAGAAGTAGCCGTCAGATGCTTCAAGTGTCCGCCACTGCTAGAAACCAGCAGAAGCTTCTTCTTCGGTGCCTGAGAGGAAGTTGCCTCAGTCATAGTGTTCTCCTAAAGCCCCAATACAAGAGAAAAATAAGAAGAGAAGATAAGGGTGAGCTGCCGGGTCCGGCAACACCTGTATCAACAGCCCTGCCGCAACAGATCCGCCTCAACAGGCGTTACCTCACCCCACGCTCAAGGACGAAGGACTAACCCGCACAGAAGCGAGGCATCCATCAACAGAAACCCGATTACCCGCAATTACTCGCGGTCCAGGAACACAGCCAGAGCGTTCACGCCCTCAAGCTGATCCAGCTGAGCGAAGAGCTCACGAACCTGCTGCAGAGAAGTAGCCGCAGTCACCGGAATCAGAGCCACGCCGCCAGCTTGAACGAAACGCAGCTGGGTCGACAGGGGAGTAGCGGTGCTCAGGCTAATCACCAGAGGAGTCTCGCTCTTCTCAACCAGCGACTCGGGAGTGTGGCGGGTCAGAGCGTCACGAACCGAAGCGTAATCGGTGAAACGTGCGTATTCGGTGGGCAGAACGCGCTGCAGCATCTGGTACAGGTGCTCAACACCGCGGTCAGTACCGGGCAGAATGACAATGCCGGAAGCGCCAGCACTCTTCACATCGCCGTCGGGAGCACCCATGGTGCGCAGCAGCATGAACGCGTCATTCGCCTCCGAAGAGGAACCCAGCTCGTGAACCGGGATGCCAGCATCTTCCAGACGGTCAGCGTAACCAACGTGACGCATGGTGCGGTCACGACCGTAAGCCAGCACAGCACCAATCAGCAGACCGGCAACAGCACCAACAATAGCCATCTTCACCGGGCCAAGAGCCGAGGAAGAAGAAGGAACCTGAGCCTCGCTCATCACACGGCCACCGGTAGTAGAAGTCAGCTGAATCTGAGCGCGACGCTCCTGCAGCTGAGAAAGCAGACCCGCACGGTTGTTATCACCCTCGAGAGCAGAAATCTGCTCATCAATCTGGTGCAGAGCGGAATCAACGCTGCTCTTCAGAGACTCGGAACGAACCTGCAGGTACGCGTTTGCCATAGCGTTAGCGTAACGTGCAGCCTCCGTGCCGTTGGGGCGGGTTACCTCGATATCCAGCACAGCAGTCTGGGAGGTACCGGTCACCTTGACGGAGTTCATCAGGCGGCTGGTCAGCTGAGCCTCAGAGAGGGTATCGCCATTAGCAATCAGAGACTTCGCGGCGTTCTGCGCAACCTCACGAGAGGACGCAACGCGAGACTCGGTCGCAATATCTACCTTCGCGGAGTTAGCGCTACCGGTACCGGCGGGATCAACCACCATCGGGTAAACAACCAGCGATGCCTTAGAAGTGTACTTGCTATTGGTCATGTAGCCGTAGGCAGCACCCGCCACAGCGAAAACCACGACTGACAGCAGAATCAGCAGAGGGTGTCGGAAAATGCGACGTACCTGGCTGCCAAGGGTAACCGAGGAGGAATGAGAGGTGTTATCCATGAGGACATCCTAGAGGAAGAGAAACGGACACTAAATATCGGAGAAAAACGTAGAAGAAGAGGAAGGCTAAGACTTCGCGCGGCGGGCGGAAAGGAAACGCTCAATACCGAGAGCCTTACGGAAGCGGTACAGCACCGCACCGTACACCGGCACCAGTAGCACCACGTACACGATGACGCCCAATACGCTCTGACCCAAGAATGTCAAAGACACCAGAGCACACGCCGTTGGAACAGCCGCGCCCAAGAAGAGCGAAGGAGCCATCTCACGGACCGAAGCACGAATACCCACCAAACGGAACACCTGGTAGCTCGCCAAGAAGGTGTCAATCAGCAGAGCCGATGCCCACGCCGTCACCGCACCGTACAGGCCCCAGACCGGAACCAAGGTGAAGTTCAAAGTCACAGCCACCACCAGCGAGGAGAGCTTATTCAACAGCTGCCAGCGGCTCTTACCGCTCATCAGTAGAACAGACTGCACACCACCGGCACTCATCGACAGCATCGCCGCCGGGCAAATCACCCAGAGAATACCGGCGCCAGCCTCAAAACCCTTACCGAAGAAGCCCAGAAGAACCGGACCAAAGAACGCCAAGGAGAGGTAGAACGGCCAAGACAGAGCAGTCAACACGCGAGTAGTCGATAGGAAAATCTCTCGAGCACGATCGAGCTGACGAGTCGCCAACGCCGCACTAATCGACGGGCCGGTCACCACACGTCCGGTGTGCTCAATCATGGCACCCACACGAACACAACGGTTCACAGCACCATAGACACCACCTGCAGCAGCACCTAAGAACGCCGTCACCACCAGCACGTCAATCCACTCCAGAATCGTTTCCACAACGGTTGCGACACCGCGTGCAGAGCTGAAACCCCAGAACGAACGGAACGTCTCGGTCGGAGAATCCTCAGAAGGAAGAACCTCCAGATGCTCCTCCGAGGGGAACGCCCGCTCCAAAAGCCACAGGGCAACCACCGCGGTAATCGCCACCGGAATGGTCCAAGCGTAAACCAAATCCATGAGCTGACCCGAGAACAGAACCACCAAACCCACAGCCGCAAAACGCAGAGTAGGAAGCAGAACATTCTGCAGGAGCGTAAAAGTCACCACACGATGCAGACCACGCAGAGCGCCGAAGAACACCGTCATCAACGCCGCCACCAGCACGAAAGCGGAGCTGACGCGCATCGCCGCCTGATACTCGGGAGCCATCGGCACAATCCCGGTGTAGATGTAAACACCCGTCACCAGAAGCACCGAAGTCACCAGCGAAGGAATCAGACCGTAACGGATTAGCTGCGGCAACACACCGTAACGTCCCAGCGCCCGCTGAGCGCTCATCGTACGAACCAAGCCAGTATCCGCGCCGAAGGTCACCAGTGAAATCGCAATCGCGAACAACGCCATCAGACGGAAGAACTCGCCCGAACCCTCAGCACCAATACCATTCGACACCACCATCGTGGTCACAAATGCGATACCCGCACCGTACATCACGCACAGCGAAGCAAGAGAGCCGCTCTTCGCCAGGCTGGGCTGCTTACCCTTAGCGGGAGCTTTCTTAACCGGCGCGCTCTTTGCGGATGCGCTATCTGCCGGAACACCTGACGCGGAAGGCTTAGCCTTCTCAGTCAGAGTCTTTTCTTCCTGTGCCTTTTCTACAGACTCAGCAGTAGCCGGGGCAATCCGCCGGGAACCGGGCAGATGAGCACCCGCTACAGCGGTAGCGTTCGCCGCTGAGGAACCCGCCTCCAAAGAACCGGGCAACGACTCCTCGGAAGCAAAGCCTCGAGCCGGAGGCACAATCGACAGCGCCGTGGTCGCAGGAAAACGACCGGAACGGATGTCGTCCACCGTCGGAGCGAACTCATCAGCAGAAGATTCCACCTGCGAATCAGTCAGCTCCACTACCGGCTCCACGTACTCGCCGCTCTCACGTAGGCGTGCACGGCGGCTAGGGTGACCACCCGTCGAGTAGGCATCATCGAAAGCTGAAACCGCAGAGGTCTCTAAACCACGAGGGGACTGATTCTTCGTCATAGCCCCTCACCATCCCGAATGGAACGAATACATGCCATCGACGCGAGCATCAGAATGGTCAGCTGAGCGATATCGAAGCTGTAGAAGATGAAGACAACACAGCACGCTACCGGCACGCTATGGAGCCAATACCCGGACGTGGTCTTCACTCGTGCACCGCTTGCCACAGTGCACACCATGAAGAGCGCGAACAGCGCCAGACCCACGAAGCCAAAGCAGAACATCAGAGTCCACAGGTATCCCTGGGTACCCATTGACACGCCAATGCTCGGTTCCATACGCGGAGTGCCGTAACCAATAATCGGGGACTCCAAAGTCGCTTTCCAAGTAGCGCGGTAGAGCGCCGCACGACCACCGGTGGAGTCCGAGTAGTCCTGACGACCCAGAATATTATCCACGGTGCCCGACGCAAAGAGCGCCACAACCACAGCTACGATTGCCGCAACACCCATACCCACAGCACGCCAATTAGCTGCAAGGAACTGACGCAGCAGTACGTACGCTGCGCTGATACCCAGACCAATGAACATACCGCGGTTACTGGTCGCAATTGCCGGCACGGTAGAAAGCGCCATGCCGATTAGCAGTGCGATACGCAACCAGATGGAACGCAGACGCAGCAGGCACGCCAGCATCACCGGGGTGAGCAGGGTGTACGCCAGACCCCAACTATTCGCGTAAGGGAACGGCGCGGAGGGGCGAATATACGCCTCAGGCGCACCCCAAGGACGCTGAACCTCCGCCAGGGGAGGAAGCATGTAGTCGCGCACCAGCGGGTTCTGCATAAAGCCAGAAGGCATGATGAAGCTCATCGGGGTACGCAGACGGAACTCGGGGAAGAGAACGCCGCCGTAACCCAAAACAATCAGGGTCACCCACAGAGTTGCCAGACCGCCCAGCAGCCTATTGACGCTAATAGAGGAGCGCGCATTGTAGTAGTACAGGGCGTAAATGCCGGCACTGAGAATATTCACAAAGCGCAGACCCCAACCAATAATGTCGGTGGAACGGGTCAGAGCAAGTGCCGCAACAACAACCCACACGCAGAATGCACCCCAGACCCACAGGGAACCGGGAACACGCACATTACCTCGAATGATGAGGTAAAAAAGTATGATCGCTGCCAGTACCAGCGGTGCAATCTGAAGCAGCCCCAGAGCCCACAGCGCCGGGAAGCCGTACAGCAACGCCAGCAGAGGCCAGGCGGGGAGCTTCTTCTGCGCCGTAGACACCGGGCGGATGCGCGCGCGGGCACGCAGAATACCGCTAGGCGGCGTATTAACCGACCCGGCGGAATCCTTCAGAGCCACAGGCGAAGTACCCGGAGGGGAAAGAACGGAAGAGGAAACCATGTCTGTGCGATACCTGGTTAGAGACCTCGACCGGTCTTCTGGACGAGATCAAGAAGAGTAGCGGGCTTAATAATGCCGGTGGACACAACATACGCCGCCCAAGCACGAAGCTGCTTGGGGTCGCGGCGCAGAGCGGAGCGAGCGTAGGCACGCGCCTCCTTGTTGTTACCCAGCGACGCCTGAGCGTACGCAATCTGACCGGCAATACGTGCCAGGCCCTTGGGGTCCTGCTCAAATTCGGGGAACTTCCGCAGAATGTAGCTGAGGCCGTCAACCATGGACTGCCACTTGCCAGAGAAGAAGGAGGGGCGGTCCCAGAGCACCAGAATCAGCGGCTCGGGCACGCTCAGTACATCGCCGTGGCGGGTTGCGCGTAGCAACAGGTCGTAGTCTTCACCGTAGGCGGCGGGCAGCTCCTCATCGACCAGGCCGATGCGGGCAGGCTTACCATCAACGCCGAGCAGATCCTCGCGGGAGTACAGCATGGCGGAGGGGTGAATTTCGGTAATGCGCGAACGCAGGAAGTCCGCGAAGGTTGCGCGCTCGGGTGCCAGGCGTACGATGTCCTGACCGCCGGAGCGGACGGTAATACCCGAAGAGATAGCGGCTGCTTCGGGGTTTTCGCGCCAGAGAGCGACCTGCTGGGTGAGCTTGGAAGGCATCCAGTAGTCGTCGTCATCGCAGAAGCCAATCATCTCACCGCTGGAGGCGATGATGCCGCTATTGCGGCCGCCAGCCAGACCGCCGGAACGGGTATTGGAGACAATCTTCAGGGCACGGTTTTCGCCGACCTCAATATCCTCGAGGCGGTCGGGCTCAACACGGTCAAAGACGACAACAACTTCAACGAAACCGCGGTAGCTCTGCTCAAGGATGGAGCGGACAGCCACGCGCAACAGTTCGGGGCGCTTGCCGTTGGTCGCGATAACGGCGGAAACAGCAGGGTTGCGAGAGGTGAAGTGCATCATTGGGATTCTCCTTACTCAGCGGGGGTCGCGAGGCTAACGTACTTGCGACGCATGGACAGCAGGACGGTTGCGGCATTAGCCAGCAGAAGCAGCGCGTAGACGATAACGAATACGGGGCCGAAGCCAACAAAAATGTAGATCCAGCAGAGGGTGCCAGCGTCCATGTGCAGGTTGATGAAGGAGCGCAGGGGGCCACCGGTGGGAGGTGCCGCGGTCTTGCGGTTGTTGCGCAGCTGCTCAGCCAGAATCTGGCTCATGAAGTGACCGGCGGTCAGCGCGGTGAAAATCATGGGCATGGCAATAATCCAGCCGTTGAATGCGCTAGAGCCGGTAAAGGAGTAGTGCGCAGGGTACAGCAGGAAGGAGAGCAGGGTTGCCATGTGCACGGAGGGTACGCGGATAGAGTCGACCACGTGGTCGAGCCACTCACCGGCGGGGGAGGACGCACCGGTCACGCGAGCAACCTGGCCGTCAGCAGAGTCCAGGCCGTAACCGAGGGCGAAGAGTAGTGCAACGCAGATACCCACACCAACGCTGGGCGGGCAGGTAATCAGAACGATGAGGCCTGCCGCGGAACATGCAGCGGAAATAGCGGTGACACCGTTGGGGGTGATGCCCAGAGCGACAGCTGCCGCCGCGAAGTAGCGTGCTACTCGGCGGTTGACCCAGCGGGTGTAGGCGGGAACGCCGATGCCGGGCTTCTGCGCTGCCTCAAGGGAGCGCAGGGTGTGAGAAAACTTCGCAGAAAATCCTGACGCGGACGCGGAGTTTGGGGTGTGAGGTGCCTCAGAGGTGGACATGCACATTCCTTTTTAATCGGTGAGAGGAGTGAAGGAGAGTGAATTACTCCCTTTCGGGGTGGTTGCGAGAAAGTCCGGAAAGTCCCGCGCGCGAAAAAGAGGTGGTTGGTCCCTTTTTCACATACTCCACTATATAGATATTTTACAACGAGATAAAGTGCAACAGGGGACGTGTGGTCAGGGTCAGCAATTGTGTCGTAAAAAGCCGCTGACAATGCGCTTTAGTGCAGATTTGCGGGATCCATCGGGCAGATTTGGCGTGCTGTCAGGCGGGGTTATCGGCGCTTTGTTCCTGTGAATTCTGACTTTAGAAAACATTTCTGAATATTGTGCAGAGAGACAGATAACAGAAACACAAAAAACAAGAATATATGATGCAAAAAACACAGAAAAGCGGGTAACACACGCAAATGGGGTTTGATTTTCTGAATCATTCAGAAAATCAAACCCCATTTAGCTGAGATTGTCTAGAAGGTATTAGTTCCTTCGGGACTGCATCGGAACGCGGGTTCCGACTCCGTTATTGACGGCACGTCGCTCGCCCTGGTCGGCTGCCGCATTGTTCGCGTTATCAACCACGGGCTGCTCAGCCTCGTTTGCGGCGGGAGCTTCCGCCTCCTTGTCAGCTTCCTTCTCGGCGGGCTGCTCAGCAACCGGTGCCTTGGAAGTAGCCTGCAGATCGAAGCTCACGTTCGGGCGAACGTTACGTCGACTAATGCCCGCATGAACCTCAACTGCGATGAGGTTCTCGCCAGCCTTCAGCTTGGAAGAAGGAACGGTGAAAGTCACCGGAGTCTTCTGAGCCTCAGTGGTGTCAATCGAGCTCGATGCAAGCGAGCTATTCCACAGCTTTCCACGGGTGTCGAAGTTGGTACGACCAACTTCTTCACCGTTGACACCCACAGCAATAGCATCGTCCGCGTAAGTGGTCAGCACCAGGTCGCGGCTCGCCTGCTCACGGGTGAGGTGGACGGTGGTGTAGGCGTAGATGTTGTGGCGGGTACGCACGAGCGGAACCTTAACGGAGGTGTTGAGGTTACTAGCACCGACACCAATCGGGGTCTTGCCGGTCTGCCATGCTTCCTGCGCAATATCTTCCAGGCTGAAGTGGAAGTTGTACTTCCAACCGTACTTACGGTTGGGAGCCTGGGTAGAGACCATGTACTTCCAATCCGAGGCGTAGGGCAGAACAATCTGGTCCTTAGCGGCCTCTTCCTTCGGGTCCTCAGGCTTGGGATCGGCAGGCTTCGGGTCCTCAGGCTTGGGATCGGCAGGCTTGGGATCGGCAGGCTTCGGATCCTCTTCCTTCGGTGCCTCGGTAGTTGCTTCTGCACTCGGGGTAGCGCTTGCTGAAGCACTGGGGTCAGCGCTTGCGGTCGGATCAGCGGTAGGAGTCTCGGTCGCGGTCTCCGTAGGAGTCGGGCGAACCGGAGCTACCTGAACCGGAGTGGACGCAGAGTAGTTATCCGAGGTGTCCACAGCACGCACAAAGTAACGTGCGTTATCGGTGTGGTCAATCTCGAACTTCGTACCCGAAGTGCTTGCAATGACGCGGTCGTCACGCAGAATCTGGTAGCGGACACTACCGGTATCCTGCACAGCGTCCCAGGTCAGAACGTCCTTATCGTCCTTCAGCTCAACCTGCAGGTTCTGCGGGGTAGCCGGAGGAGTTACATCGCGAGCCTCAAAGCGCGCAAAACCGATGGTATCCTGAGTGCCGTGAACACCCAGCGAACGGTGAATATCGCCGCCAACCCACAGGGTGCCCTTCGAATCCACGAAGGACTCCCAGATACCGAAGCCATGGTCACCCTTAATAGAGGGGGAGAACTCCGGTAGCATCTTGCCGCTGTCCTTATCAAACGCAGCAACCAGCTTGACCGAGTGAATCACGCTCGAACCGCCCACGGGGGCCTGCTTGTTACGCGAATCCTGGTAGAGGAAGTCGCCGCAGTGGCAGGCGCCGTAAATGGTGTTGCCATGCAGGTGCAGATCCTGGAAGTCGCCGCCGTTACGGGTAATAGCAGTGTAGGTGGGGCTCAGGGAGGCCTTGTCGTAACGAGAGATGAGGTGCTCAGTACCGCCCACCCAGACACCGGAACCGGCGTCCTGAACGTCGAACTGGAAACCCCAAATCTTAGTTTCATTACGCAGATCAGAGACATTAGCGCCAGCAGGAATCTCAGAATGCTGGTACGCCCAGGGGCTACCCTTCTGCAGGTGCTGAGTAATATCAGCCACGCGGTAGGCAAGGCCGCCGTTGAGCCAGGTGAAGTAACCGGCTACGTAAACATGAGAGTTATCAGCGGAGGCACTAATACCGTTGACGGTGCCATTAAACACCTGACGCCAATTGCGATCCACGCTCACGATACCGGGCACGCCGTCAGAAGGCTCGCCCAGCTTAAAACGGGCAATATTGCGCGAATACGCAACACCCGCCTTTTCGCTTTCATGAATGTGGGTAAAGGTGCCGCCAATATACACATAGTCACCCTGACGGTGAATGGTCTTCACCGTCATGACCTCGGTGAGAATACGATCTTCGACTTTAACCTGAGCCCATTCAGGGGCAATTTCACCGGTCGTGGCGTCAACAACGACGAAGCTCTTATGCTCCTCACCGTTAACAAGCTTGAAGTTACCGCCAATAGCCAGACGGTTATTCGGCAGAGCCTCAACAGCCTTCACCTGACCATTAACAGTCAGCTTGAAGTCGCGGCGCAACTCGCCGGTCTCCGGGTCAAAGGCAGCAATATTAGACTGGTGAACCTTCTCGCCGGAAGACGACTCAAGGTACTCGAAGTCGCCACCAATAAACACGCTGGAGGTGCCGTTGCCGTGATCGACCTCGGTGATCGCCTCAACGTAGGTGTTCATCTCGTTGGTTTCACCGGTGAAGGTCCTAGTACTGGTTCGCCAGCGCCAGTCCGCCGAACGACTACTGGGCAGGGCGCGACGAGCGCTCGCCGGGGTACCTGAATCCGGGATAGCGCCCAGATTCAAATCATTCTGGGTCAGCTTCGGGCGCAGGAACATCTGGGTGTAACCGAATGAGGTTTCACCCTTACCGTCCTTACCGTAAATGTAAGAGTTCTGCGCGTCGGTCATCGCCGGCTCAGAGCCATCCTGCGAAATGGGGGCGTTTGCACCGTAACGGAAACCCATACGGTAATCCTGCGAAGCCATTTCCTCAAAGAGCATCGTCCTGAAGCCGTAGTTCTGGCCGCCAAGCATATGGTCTTCCCACGTGCCATCAGGCCAGTCCCTGCGGCCATTTTCATTGTAAGAAGAGAACTCGTCAGGGTTGGAGACTGTCGCGTTGGCCCAGATAGCGTTTGAACGCAGAGCCCAAGTCCACTCAGAAGTCTGGCGGCGATCAACCGTCGCCTCCTGCCACTTGGTGCCCGAGGTGTTCAGGGCACGGCGGAAACGATAACCATCAGGCAACTGATCGGGGCGGGTGCCGTTGAGCAGCTGAGAAATAGTGGTGCCCGAAAGCTGAATAGGGGTCTTTGCAGCAGGCACCGAGCTCAGAGCTTTGCCCTGCTCTAGAGTCAAACCGGACGACGCGGGTGCGGCATCACTGTAGAGCTGGGAGGTGTCGCCCTGACCTTCGTAGTTTTCGGTCCAGCCATCGCGGCCCTCACCAATCTTGACCCAACCGCCACCATCAGTTTCCTGATCGCAGTAGAACTGGGTAGGCTGGCTCATCGCGGGAGTGTACAGCCAGTAGGCGCCGCTCTTTGCCTCGGGGTTAGCCTGCTTGGCTTCCCAACAGCTGGCGGCAGCACGCTCGGAGGTCGTGCCATTGTAGAAAGCAGAGTCCCTTTTTTCCGCAGTCTGTTCGACAGCGGTACTCGGCGTAATAGCGGGGATAGCTACGGGCAAAGCCAAAGCCGTAGCAATGCTCAAGCAAAGAGTTGAGCGGGTTATAGCAGAACGTGAAAAGCCGGAGCCCGTCATGCCAAGGTGGGCTTTCATAATATCTCCAAATGAATGCCAAGAAATGTTATCGAGTGCGCATCAACATTAATGCGCTATGGATGATAATGCGCGGGTTCCAGCGAATCATAACTGGAAACCGGCATCTTTAATTAGACCCTAGCAATCAGGATTGTTCGGGAAATCATGGGTCGCAATCTTCCACTGACCATCGACCTGAACGAGGGTGTAAATATTGAGTGAACGCTTAGGAGAATTGTCATCCTTAACGGGCTGATTATTCTCGTCATAGATCTTCACCGAGGAAGAATCCATGCATACTTCCAGCATGCGCGCGGGCTGACCCTTGTACTGAGTTTCAGTCATACGGGGAGTGCCCACCACAGTGGAAGAACCTTCGTAGTGCCAGCCAGCCAGTGCGTATTCGGAAGCCTGCACGGCAAACTCAGCGGCAGCGGAATCCACAGCTACCGCCTCGATGGAGCGAATCGTCTCATCATCGAGAACAGCACGCGCCTGCTCAACGTTCTGCTGCTCGGCCTCTTCATCGCTACTCGGATCAGCGGTACGCTCGGGAGAAGGAGCTGCGGAAGGAGCCGCCTTGACCTTGGTCAGAATGGTCTCAAAAGAGTTAACCAGTTCGGTAGTCTTCTTAACTTCTTCAGCGTCAACGGGCACGGAAGAAGCGTTCTTCATTTCCTCAGCGCCAGTGTAAATCTCTTCAAGCTTCTGACCGTCAGAAGAAGTAGCCTCAGCATTTGCCTTGGGAGATGCCTCACCCGAAGCCTCAGCGGATGCAGAAGCGGTGCCCTGCTCAGAAACCTTAGGGGAAGCGCTCGAAGACTGAGCGGAAGAAGCGTGTGCAGAAGCGGAAACACTTGCGGAAGCAGAAGCGGAAGAAGAGCTATCGGAGCTCGGGTTTTCAGTAGCGCAACCGCTCAGAACCAGGGCGGATACCGCAACGGTGCCCAGGGTGCCCAGAAGCCGGGACCGGGAGGACTGCTTGAAGAATGATGACATAGGAAGCCTCTTTAGTGGTTGGAGTGAGAATGACTATATTCCGGAAGATAATACCTCGCACAATGGCAAAGCACCTAAAGGCTAACACGCAAAGCTGGGAAAACACTTAGACCCGCAAAAATAACGTTTTTATAAATGATGAGAATAAGCCCTAAATAATGCTCTATTTTTGCCCGAATGGAAGATAAATATATATCTCTGAATGAAAGAACCTTCATGTAAATGAATGAAATAGATTCACATTGTGCAAAAAAGTCCCGGGCTGGTCATGAACCAGCCCGGGACAATAGGGCGAACATCACTAAAATTCTTTGTCACAAAAGTGGATATTGCCCTGATGAGGGGTTATGCTGCCTGGACAGCCTCGGTACTTGCCGAATAGTTATCTGCAGTATCTACCGCGCGCACATAATAGCGGGCGCCATCGCGGTGATCCACCGAATAGCTCGTACCCGTAACCGTCGCAATAGGACGATCATCGCGCAGAACCTGGTACTTCACCCTGCGCTCGGAAATACCCGACCACGTCAGCTGATCCTTGGAACCGTTCGTCGTGACCTTCAGATCGCTCGGGGGAGCCGGAGGGGTCACATCACGAGGAGCATAACGCGCGAAGCCAATAGTCGGCTGTACGCCATTAGCGCCCAGCGACTTACGGATATCGCCACCAACCCACAGGGTGCCCGTGGAATCCACGAAGGACTCCCACACACCGTATCCATACGCGCCGTTCATAATCGGTGCGAACTCCGGCAGCATCTTGCCGCTGTCCTTATCGAACGCAGCTACCAGGCGAATGGTCTGAGCATTAGTCGCGTTCTCCCACTCCGAATAGACAGTGTCTGCGCCCTGGAAGAGGAAATCGCCGCAGTGGCACGCACCGTAAATAGTGTTGCCGCTCAGGTGCAGATCCTGGAAATCGCCACCCTCACGAGTAATCGCACTGTCCGTGCGGCGCATCGAGCTTTTCTCGTAACGGGTAATCATATGCTCGGTGCCACCCACCCAGACGGAGGAACCAGCATCCTGAACATCGAACTGGAAGCCCCACATCCTGCGCTCGTTTTTCAAATCCCAGGTTTGGGCATTCTTGGGGGTATACGAAGGACGGTGGTGCCAAGCTACCGGGTTCGTGCTACTGCCTTGCATATGAGCGAGACGGAACGCCTCCTGGTTATTCAGCTGGGTGAAGTAACCAGCGACGTACACATCGGCATTGCCCTCAGAAGCGCTCACGCCGTTAACTGTGCCATTAAAGACCGGACGCCAGTTCCAGTCCACCTCACCGTTGCTCAACTTAATGCGAGCCAGGTTCCTCGCATACGCGTAGGTGGGGGAGGTCTGGCCCTTCAAGTGAGTGAAGGAACCACCAATGTACAGGTAGCCATCACGCACGTGCAGGGTCTTAATCTGTACCGGTACGGAAGCAATGCGGCTAACCACGCGGATATCCCAGTCCTTAGCAACCTGACCGGTCTGCGGATCCAGAATTACAAAACCGTTGTAGTACTCGCCGTTCACCTGGTCGAAAGAACCACCCACAGCAAGCAGGCCGTTCGGCAGAGCCTCAACCGACTTCACCTGACCGTTAATCTTCGGGCGGAAGGAACGGCGCAGCTCGCCGGTACCCACCTCGTAACCAGCCAAGAAAGCCTGCTCAACCTTCTCGCCGCTTGCCGACTCAACATACGCGAAATCGCCACCGGTAAAGACAGCGCCACCGACCTCGGTGATCGCCTCAACCTGGGTGTTCATCTCGCCGTTCTTACCGGTTCCGGTATCAGCGCTGGTACGCCACTTCCACTTCTCGGAGTAGCTATTGGGTAGCGCGCGGCGGTTACTTGCCGCAGCGCCCTGCTGGCCATAATCATGCAGACCCTTAGCCACCAAATCGTTCTGAGTCACCTTCGGGCGCAAGAACATCTGGGTAAACACCAGAGGAGTAGTCGAATCATCCGCCGGGCGGTAAATATACGCCGAAGGACGGTTCATCAGGTAGGTCTCGGTCCACCAGGTAATCTGGGTGTTGCGACCGTAAGTGAAGCCCAACTTGTAGCCCTGTGACGCCTTCTCTTCGAAATGCAGAGAACGGAAATCATCAGAATCGTGGGTGAAGATGTTATCGGCCACCTGACCACGGTTGGTGTAGTCATAACGGTTACTGTACTGCCAGGTGTTTTTAACCGAAATATTTGACCAGAACATCTTCGAACGCAAAGTCCAAGTCCATTCGGTACTGGAATCACGGCGAGCCGTGAAATCCTGCCAGGTAGTACCCTCAACGTTCATCGCGCGATGGAAACGCACGCCATCGGGCAAATCCTGCGGACGGGTACCGTTCAGTAGCGCGTTCACGGTCACGCCGGAGAGCTGCACCGCATCAAAGCCGGTCGGGTTCTTATACAGCTGATCGGCATTACCGCGACCGTAGTAGTTCTCAGTCCAGCTCTCACGACCGCGGCCAATCATAACCCAGCCGCCGCCATCAGTTTCCTGATCGCAATAGAACTGCTCAGGAGCACTCATCGCAGGGGTGTACAGCCAGTACGCGCCGCTCTTGCCACGCGGATTATTCTGCTTAACCTCCCAGCAGCTCGCAGCCGCGCGCTCACTCGACGAACCGTCATAGTAGCGTGCATCAGCAGCCTGCGCGCCCGAAGCAATCGGACCCAAAGAAGCCGCAACCATCGCAAAAGAAGCAGCCGCCGCACCCAAAGCACGGGACCCGGAGCGAGAAGCTACGCGAGAGCCCTCAGAAGCGGAGGAAGCAGCACCCTGCGCGCGCCCTCCACGCGTGAACGGAAGAAAATTCATTTGTCTCTCCTAGAGACCTCAACCGGCACACAGCAGAAAACTGCAATTCACACAGCAGCACCAACCCCACACAAGGCACAGCATAGTGACCAGGCATCGGGGTAAGGGGGAAGCGTTATGAACTGCGCTAACAGCGAGTCTGTAGCCGGAATCAGTGAGTGTAGTTATCGGAAATTGAATGAATACGCCCCACCCCTCACGCACGAAGCCAACAATGGCACCGTACCCGTACGAAGCGGAACGCTAAAAATCTGTGAAGTTTCCTCTGTCGTACCAACAGCGAAGAAACACCACAGACAAAGATTCAGCCCATCATCGGAAGGACGGAAGTAACCCATCCGACGCAATGAATCCCAACCCATCATAGCCGCCACAGGGGCGAAGAGATAGCAAACTGGGAAATCCGGACCAAACCAAAACTATAGAGGGCATACACCCCGGGTGCACCGCCGCCTGATCCGGACCCCGCAAACCCTGCAGAGCCCGAACCAGGCGGCGGTTCAAAGAAACTAGATCAACAATCTGACCTAAGCCTGAGCAGCTCCCGTGGAAGCCGAGAAATTCTCAGATGCATCGATGGAGCGTACGTAGTAGCGAGTGCCATCAGTATGCTCAACCTCGTAGCTGGTACCAGAGACGGTAGCAATCACACGGTCATTACGCAGCACCTGGTAGCGAGCACCATTCTCTCGAACGCCAGACCAGGACAGCTTATCCATCGAACCATCACGCTGAACCGACAGGTTCGACGGAGTCGACGGGGCGGTCACATCGCGAGGAGCAAAACGAGCGAAACCGACAGTGCGCTGCTCACCATTAGCACCCAGCGAACGGTTAATGTCGCCACCAACCCACAGGTTGCCGCGAGAATCCACGAAGGACTCCCAGACACCGTAGCCGCTAGCGCCCTTCAGAACCGGGCTGAACTCGCCCACAACCTCGCCGCTGTCCTTATCAAACGCCGCGACCAAACGCATGCGGTGAACCGCCTTCGATTCCTTCCAGTAGGTGTGGTAACCGGTTGAACCCTCAAAGAGGACGTCACCGCAGTGGCACGCACCGTAAATGGTGTTACCGCTCAGATGCAGATCCTGCCAGTCGCCACCATACTTAGAAATCGCAGTGGAAATACGGCCGTAACCGTTCTTCGAGTAGTTAGCAATCAGGTGGTCAGCACCGGCAGTCCACACGGTCGAGCCAGCATCCTGAACATCGAACTGGAACGCGTACACAATACGGTCAGTAATGTTCAGCTTCAGCGAAGGCTCCCACTCCCACCTAATGTTCGAAGCATCCGAGCCGTTCAGAGCAGCCAGGCGGAAAGCACGCTGGTTATTCAGCTCAGTGAAGTAACCCGCAGCGTGAACAGTCGAGTTATCGGACGCAGCGGTAATACCGTTGACCGTACCGTTAAAGTTCGGGCGCCAGTTCCAATCCACCGCACCGTTCGAGAGCTTAATACGAGCGGCACCACGCGAGTAAGCGTACGCCTTAGACGTATTGCCCTTTACATGGGTGAAGTTACCGCCAATGTACAGGTAACCGTCCTGAACCAGCAGGGTCTTCACCTGAACTGCATCGCCATTACGGCGCTGAACCTGAAGATCCCACGTGCGGTCGATCTGGCCGGTGGTTGCGTCCAGAATGACGAAGTGGTTGACCTTCTCGCCATTAACCTCGGTGAACTCGCCACCAACCGCCAGACGGTTATTCGGCAGAGCCTCAAGAGCCTTAATCTGACCGTTGAAAGTCGGACGGAAAGAGCGAACCAGTTCGCCCGAATCCACGTTATAGCCCGCCAGGTACGACTGGTCCACGCGCTCGCCACCAGCCGACTCCACGTACTTGAAGTCGCCACCGGTGAAGACGGTGTCGCCCACCTGAGTAATAGCCTGAACGTAGGTGTTCATCTCGTTCTTCTTGCCGGTGCCAGTCTGCTCACTGGTGCGCCAACGAACGGGCATCGTGTAGCTATTCGGCAGAGCACGACGGTTGCTAGCGGCAGAGCTAGAACCAATTTGCGAGAAGTTCAAGTCACGCTGAGTCAGCTTCGGACGCAGGAACACCTGAGTAAAGGGGATGGAGTAACCAGCGGAACCACGCTTGTGGTAAATGTATGAATCCGGATTCTCATTACCGAAGTTCACCAGCGCACCGTACGCAAAACCAATCTGGTAGCCCTGGTTCGGGTTCGCGAAGAAACGAACAGAACTGGTGGTAATACCCGGAGCCATCTCCGAAGCATGACGACCCATATGAGCGGTGCGGTTAATGCCGGCACCGGTGAACTTCACGGTGCCCCAACGCTGACCGTAGCTCATCGCCCAGGTCCACTGCTCAGTCTGAGGACGCTGAACATAAACGTTCTGCCACTGGGTGCCCCTTGCATTGTGGGCACGGTGCAGGCGCATGCCATCGGGAAGGTCCTGAGGCTTAATGCCGTTCAGCAGAGCATCGACAGTGTTTGCGGGAAGCTGGACGGGAGTAAAAGCGGATGGACCCGTGGGGTTCTGGTGCAGTTGATTTGGGTCGCCGGTGCCGTTGTAAGACTCGGTCCAACCCTCACGACCGCGACCAATCATGACCCAGCCGCCGCCATCAGTTTCTTGATCGCAGTAGAACTGCGCCGGGCCGCTCATCTGCGGGGTGTACAGCCAGTAAGTGCCAGAGGAGGCAGAAGGATTAACCTGCTTGACCTCGTAACAGGAAGCAGCCGCTTTATCGCTGCTGGAACCGTCATGGGTTCCGGTTGCAGCCGAGGCGGGAGTAGTAGGAGTAAGAGGTGCCGCAGTAAAAGCAGTACCAAAAGCGAGTGCGAAAGCACCCCACTTCTTAGCAGACCATGAATGGGCATGGCGCTTTTCAGCGGGTTTGTTCGTGTATGTGGTTGTCATATGCGTCTTTCTGATGCGACGTTCCGGAAGAAACATCGAAAGATACGGTGAATTTAGCGCACTAGAAAAACCGCAGTAAATACTGAAAACCTGAGGTTGGTTGGAAGAGGTAAACAGAATCCGGAAGGGGATATACTGTCTGGTTTTGCTCTAAGTGTTAATGATTAGGGTACAGGATTAAGCTGTGAAAATAATGGTGCACAAAGTGCAAAGATGCCCATGAGTGTGTGATTTGCACCCCATGCGATGAACGTTGTGACACAGGAACGGACACGGAAGAAAACCATACTCAAATATCACCCACGAAAGCGACAACCGAGTGCAAAAAGGAATATATTCCATCACAGAGAGTACAAGAGAAAAATGCCAGAAAAGCGGACAAGTCCTACAATGGAAAAGCCGCAAAAAACACCCCAAAACGCACAAAAAGCACCGTGAAATAAAGGCAAATTCACTCGGACGCCCCAAACCGGCACCGCCCAATACCGACCATCCATAGCAGCCCTCCACCAGCTCAACCGCCGCAAGCGAAGACCCCAGACTCAGGAGAACCCGTGAGCACCACCCGAAAAGCTACCGCACAGCCCCTCGAGGCACCCCTGCACCCCCTCCTGAACACCCTCAACCAACTCAGCAGCTGGGCCGCGATCCGCACCGCCGCCTCCGCGAAGCCCGCTGAACGTAGCGCACGCACCCTCATCGGCGCCGTCGGAGGAACACACGCCGCGCTCATTGCCGATATTTCCGCCGCCGTACGCGGAACCACCCCCGAAGCGCTCAGCCTCATCATCGCCCCCACCGACCGCCAAGCAGAAGACCTCGCCGCAGCCCTGCGCTCCTACCTGCCCGCCGCCGACATTGCGCTCTTCCCCGCCTGGGAAACCCTGCCCCACGAACGCCTCTCACCGCGCTCCGACACCGTAGGCCGCCGCCTGCAGGTACTGCGCGCCATGACCGGGGAAGCTGCTAAACGCCCCCAGGTCGTTATCGCACCCGTACGCGCGGTCATCCAGCCCATCGTCACCGGCATCGAAAAACTTGAACCCGTGCACCTGGTTCGCGGCGAAGAATACCCCTTCAAGGATGTGGTGCGCGGTCTCAACGACGCCGCATACTCCCGCGTAGACCTGGTTGCCAAGCGCGGCGAATACGCTGTACGCGGCGGCATTATCGACGTCTTCCCGCCCACCGCCACCACCCCCGTACGCCTCGAATTCTTCGGCGACGAACTCGACGAAATGCGCCACTTCTCCGTCGCCGACCAGCGCACCCTCAGCGGGGGAGAAGAGCTCACCGAACTCACCCTGCTGCCCTGCCGCGAACTGCTCATCACCCCCGAGGTCATGAGCCGCGCCGCACGACTGAAAGCCGACTACCCGGCAGCCGCAGCCATGCTTGAGAAGATTGCCGGCGGAATCTACGTCGAAGGCATGGAATCACTCACCCCGCTACTCATCGAATCCATGAACACCCTCACCGAGCTGTTGCCGGCTGGGTCCATGATCATTAACGTCGAACCCGAGCGTGTGCGCGCCCGCGCCGAAGACCTCGTCGCCACCAACGAAGAATTCCTCGCCGCCGCCTGGGACACCTCCGCAGAAGCCGACGCAGTAGCACCCATCGACCTCGGCCAGCTCCGCATGAGCGACAGCGGATTCCGCACCATCGACCAAACCACCACACAGGCACTCGAAGCCAAACTCAGCTGGTGGGAAATCACCGAACTCGTCACCGACGCAGACCTGCTCGAAGACGCCGCCGCAGGCGCACTCGAAAACCAGAGCATTGCCGACGCCATCGAAGATGGCATCGACACCTACACCGTCAATGCCACCCCCGCAACCGCATTCAACGGTTCCGTCGAACGCATGCTCAGCCAGGTTGGCGAGCTCATCCAGCAACAGTGGACCGTCCTCGCCCTCACCAACGGCCGCGGCTCCACCGACCGCCTCATCGACCTCTTCCACTCCGGCGAAGGGGCACCCGCCGTACCCGCAGCCCGCCGAACCAGCCTCGAAGCCGACCCCGCCGGGGACCTCGAACACGGCATCGTCGAGGTCTGCGAGGCGCCCGCCTCCGCAGGCTTCCTCATCGAGGAGGCGAAGCTCGCCGTCTTCACCGAAGCCGAACTACTCGGACGCCGCGGTACCTACGCACCCCGAGGCGCCGCAGGACAGAAATTCAAGACACGCCGCCGCCGCAATGCGGTTGACCCGCTCGCACTGAACCCCGGCGACTACGTGGTGCACGAACGCCACGGCATCGGCAGGTTTGTCGAGATGACCTCCCGCCCGGTGGCGGGCGCCTCCCCGGTCAACGGTGTGCAGCCCATGAAGGAATACCTGGTCATCGAGTACGCCCCCGCCAAGCGCGGTGGTGCACCCGACCGCCTCTTCGTGCCCTCCGACCAGCTGGACCTGATCTCCAACTACGTGGGTGGCGAGAACCCGAGCCTGTCCAAGATGGGCGGCAGCGACTGGGCTAAGACCAAGTCCCGCGCCCGCAAGGCAGTCAAGGAAATCGCCGCCGACCTGGTGAAACTCTATTCGGCACGCCAGGCATCGCGCGGTCACGCCTTCGCCGCAGATACCCCCTGGCAGCGAGAGCTGGAAGAGTCCTTCCCCTACAACGAGACTCCCGACCAGCTCACCGCCATCCACGAGGTGAAGGAAGACATGGAGAAAGAAATCCCCATGGACCGCCTCATCTCTGGTGATGTGGGCTTCGGCAAAACCGAGGTTGCCGTACGTGCCGCGTTCAAGGCGGTGCAGGACGGCAAACAGGTTGCCGTGCTCGTACCCACGACCCTGCTCGCGCAGCAGCACTACGAGACGTTCAGCGAGCGCTTCTCGGGATTCCCCGTGAAGATTCGTGTGCTATCCCGCTTCCAGAAGGCGAAGGAAACCCGCCAGATTACCGAAGAAATCGCATCCGGCGCGGTGGACGTGGTGATCGGTACCCACCGCATCCTCTCGGACAGCGTAGTGTTCAAGGACCTGGGCCTGGTCATCATTGACGAGGAACAGCGCTTTGGTGTGGAACACAAGGAAAAGCTCAAGCAGATGCGCGCCAACGTGGACGTGCTCGCCATGAGTGCAACCCCGATTCCGCGCACCCTGGAAATGTCGCTAACCGGTATTCGCGAGACCTCCACCCTTGCCACCGCGCCGGAGGAACGCCACCCCGTGCTGACCTTCGTCGGTCCCCGAACCGACAGCCAGATTACCGCCGCAATCCGCCGCGAGCTCATGCGTGAAGGACAGGTGTTTTTCGTGCACAACCGCGTGGCTGACATCGACGATGTTGCCGCGGAAATCGGCAAGCTCGTGCCGGAGGCGCGCATCGCCACTGCCCACGGCCGCATGAGTGAATCGCGCCTGGAGCAGATTATTGTGGACTTCTGGGAGCGCCGCTTTGACGTGCTGGTGTGCACCACCATCGTGGAGACCGGCCTGGATATTTCGAACGCGAACACCCTCATTGTCGACCACGCCCAGAACTACGGTCTGAGCCAGCTACACCAGCTGCGTGGCCGTGTGGGCCGTGGCCGCGAGCGCGCCTACGCTTACTTCCTGTACCCGGTGGATAAGACCCTCGGCGAGATTGCACACGAGCGTCTGAAGGCTGTAGCGACCCACAATGAGCTGGGCGCTGGCCTACAGCTTGCGATGAAGGACCTGGAGATCCGCGGTGCCGGCAACCTGCTCGGCGGCGAACAGTCCGGCCATATTGCCGGTGTCGGTTTTGACCTGTACCTGCGCCTGGTCGGCGAGGCTGTCGCAAACTACCGCGGCGAGAAGGAAGAGCGCGAGGTCGAAACGAAGATTGACCTGCCCGTCAATGCGCATATTCCGCACACCTACATTGATTCTGAGCGTCTGCGCTTGCAGGCGTACCGTCAGATTGCTGCAGCCGACACCGAAGAGAAGATCGCGGAGGCTCGCGAGGAGCTGGTCGACCGTTACGGCGAGCTGCCGGAGGCGGTAGAGAACCTGCTTGCCGTGGCGACGGTGCGTATGCACGCCCGTGCCGCCGGTATTCATGAACTGGTGGTGTTGGGTCCGAAGGTTCGCGTGGTAACCGCTACGCCGCTGCCGGAGTCCCGCCAGATGCGCCTGAAGCGCGTGTACCCTGGCTCCACGCACGCCCAGCCGAAGGGTATGGACACCTGGCTGACGCTGGTTCCGCGCCCGAAGACCATGCCGGTGGGCGGCAAGGACCTGGTGGACGGCGCGATGCTGCAGTGGGCTGAGAAGTTCATCAACTCGATTTATGCCGAGAAGCCGCAGGCTCTCGAGGAGTAGAGACCTACAGGGGCAGGTGCCGCCCTGTCATATCGGGCGGCCGAACCATGAAGATGCTCGCCGTGCAGATTGCCACAATATGGCACATCTGCACGGCGAGTGCGTTTGCCCCGTAGGGGCGGCATAGCTCACAATTAAGGCATGACTTCAAAGGTGAACTACGCATCTCAGCGAATTGTAATTATTGGTGGTGGCCCCGGCGGCTATGAGGCAGCGATGGTGGCTGCCGCATCCAACGCGGACGTGACTTTGATCGAACGCAACGCCATTGGTGGCTCCGCCGTTCTGACTGACGTTGTGCCCTCTAAAACCCTGATTGCTACGGCGGATATGATGACCCGCTTCTCCGAGGCGGGTAGCCTGGGCATTGAAAACACGAAGGGTAAGGCACCCCAGTTGCGTGTTGATATGGACCGCGTGAACCGCCGAGTCCGCGACCTGGCCCAGCAGCAGTCTGCCGACATTAAGCGTGCCCTGGCCTCTGCTGGTGTGAAGATTATTCACGGTACCGGTAAGCTTCTTGACCGCCACACCGTGCAGGTGACCGATGAGGCGGGCCTCGTCTACCCCCTGCACGCAGACTTTGTGCTGCTGTCGGTGGGTACGCATCCGCGTGAAATGGCGACCGGTATGCCTGACGGCGAACGCATCCTGACCTGGACTCAGCTGTACAACCTCTCCGAGGTTCCCGAGGAGCTGATCGTGATTGGTTCGGGTGTGACCGGTGCGGAGTTCGCTTCGGCGTATAACGGCCTGGGTTCTAAGGTGACGCTGGTGTCTTCGCGTGACCGCGTGCTTCCCGGCGAGGACGAGGATGCAGCCCGCGTGCTGGAGGACGTCTTTGAGCGTCGCGGCGTGCGAGTGATGCCGCGTTCCCGTGCGGCTGCTGTTGAGCGTACTGAGGATGGCTCCGGCGTTATTGTGACTCTGTCGGATGGTCGTAAGGTTTCTGGCACTCACTGTCTGGTTGCTATTGGTTCGATTCCGAACACTGAAGATTTGGGCCTGGAAGACATCGGTGTTGAGCAGACCCCGAGCGGTCATATTAAGGTGGACGGTGTGTCCCGTACGAGCGTGAACAGCATTTATGCCGCTGGTGACTGCACGGGCGTGTACCCGCTGGCTTCTGTGGCTGCGATGCAGGGCCGTATCGCTATGGCGCACATTCTCGGTGATGCGGTGCGTCCGTTGCGTACCGATAAGGTTGCCGCGAACATCTTCACCTCCCCGGAGATTGCGACCGTGGGCGTGAGTGAGAAGGACCTTGCTGAGGGTGCCTACCGCGGTGACGCGGTGACCCTGCAGCTGGGCACGAACCCGCGCGCGAAGATGATGGCGATGCGCGACGGCTTTGTGAAGATTTTTGCTCGCCGCCACTCCGGCACCGTTATTGGTGGCGTGGTGGTTGGTCAGCGTGCTTCCGAGCTGATTTACCCGATTGCTTTGGCGGTGGAGAAGAAGCTTGCGGTGGATGATCTGGCGGATACTTTCACGGTCTACCCCTCGCTCTCTGGCTCTATTGCTGAGGCGGCACGTAAGCTGCACACTCGCGGTCTGTAATCCGCGCACGAGGCGCTGGGCCGGGGCGTTGCCCGCTAGGCACAGCATCCCTATAAACATAAAAGCGGTGGGGGCCGCCTCCTGAATCTAAGAAATTCAGGAGGCGACCCCCATCGCTTTGCCGTAGAGACGCGTTAGCTCCGTGAAGCTTTACTTCGTGGTGCTGACAGCGTTCATGTCCACGTCACGGGTTTCGTGAGTGAGCAGGATGAAGACAACACTCAGGATCGAGGCGAATGCCAGGTAGCCGCCCACTGCAGCCACACCGTAGGAAGTGTTCAGCCAAACGGCCACGAACGGGGTCAGGGCCGCACCGAGGATGGACGCCACGTTGTAGGCGATACCGCTGGCGGTGTAACGCACGTTGGTGGGGTACAGCTCCGGCAGGTATGCGGACATGGAACCGAAGGACAGACCCATCAGGCACATGCCGATAAAGATGAAGAGGGTAACCACAGCGGCGTTTGCGTTCGCGCCAGTACCAACAACGGAGGGGGAGATGAACAGACCGAAGGACAGACCGAAGACCGCCATAGCGATGGTGGTCCACAGCTGCTGGGTGCGGCGGCCGTACTTGTCAGCCAGCCAACCCGAGATCGGAATGAAGATCGCGAAGCCGATAATGGAGATCAGCTGAATAATCAGGAACTCGCGGTAGGGGATAGCCAGACCGCCCTTATCGGCCTTGCCGATACCGTAGGAGAGAACCCACGCGGTCATCAGGTAGAACAGCACGTAGCAGGCAACCATGATGAAGGTGCCCTGAATCATGGGCCACCAAGCGACCTTGAACGCCTCAACGAGCGGGGTCTTCACCTTCTCGTTGTTAGCGGCAGCCTTGGCGAAGACGGGGGTCTCCTCCAGCTTGAAACGCACGTACAGACCAACGGCGACCATCACGATGGACAGCAGGAACGGAATACGCCAACCCCAAATGAGGAAGGGGTGCTCGAGGTTCTTCGCGTCGGTTGCGGAGTTGAAGGTAATCCAGCTGGTCAGCAACAGCATGAAGCCGTTCGCAAGCACGAAGCCGATGGGTGCACCCAGCTGAGGCCACATCGCGGCGCGGGCGCGCTTGCCGTCCTCAGCGTATTCGCTCGCGAGCAGCGCCGCACCGGACCATTCGCCGCCCAGGCCCAAGCCCTGGCAGAAACGCATAATGGTCAGCATGGTCGGTGCCCACAGACCAATCTGGTGATAGGTGGGCAGCAGGCCGATGATGAAGGTTGCCAGACCCATGGTGAGCAGTGCACCGACGAGGGTAGCCTTACGACCAATCTTGTCGCCGAAGTGGCCGAAGATCACGGAACCGAGGGGGCGCGCGATGAATGCGACGCCGAAGGTAGCGAAGGAAGCCAGAAGCTCGGTGGTTGCGTCCTTCGAGGGGAAGAACAGTACGGGGAACACAGCCACTGCTGCCGTGGCGTAAATGTAGAAATCGTAGAACTCGATGGTGGTACCAACGAGCGAGGCGAGAATAACTCGACTGCGAGGAGTCGTATTCTTCACCGGTGCAGCAGACGCTTTCGTGTCGGATGCAGAAGCGCTCATGAGGAAAACTCCCGAGATGGTGAATTTGTGTGTACACATGGAGCCTGAGGTAGGTGTTCCGTTGCCGGTCAGCGCGGGAGGCGGGTGTGCCGTAGGCGCGTACTGGGTGCCGTGACCGCACCGGGTGGGGTGCGGCAGGCGTCGGATTCTGAAAGACTCCTCTAAAGTGCAACATTATAACTCTGTTCAGAAAAACCCAAACAAATACAGCCACTATCTGGACGCGAACACAAGGGTTAGCGGCGTAAATCCCACCTAAACGGGCAAGAGCGGACATAGAAAATCCCCCGGAAAGATACGAGACGTTACCTCATGCCTGCCCTTCCGGGGGATTCGTATAGCCTATGGCGCTCGCGGTATCGAGACCGCAGTAGCGAGATAGAGCGTTACTTGATGGTCGCCAGCACCGCGCCGGAGGTGACGGTATCGCCGGCCTTAGCGGACAGACCCGAAACCTTACCCGCCTTGTGTGCGGTAATGGGCTGCTCCATCTTCATAGCCTCCAGCACCAGAATCAGGTCGCCCTCAGCGACGGTGTCACCGTCAGAAGCCGCCACCTTCACAATGGTGCCCTGCATGGGGCTGGTCAGCTCATCGCCGCCACCCTTCGCCGCGCCGCGTGCCGAACGGGACTTACGGGTCTTGGACGCTGCAGGCTTTGCGGTGTGCTTGGTGCCACCGCTCAAATCGGGCAGGGACACCTCCAAACGCTTACCGTTGACCTCGACCACCATGGTGGTGCGCTCGTCCTCGTCAGAGTTCACGTTACCGGGTGCACCGGAGTACATGGGGATGGTGTTATTGAATTCGGTCTCAATCCAGCGGGTGTGCACCTTGAACTCGCCGCCCTCAGCCGGTGCGAAGGCGGGGTCGTCCAGCACGACGCGGTGGAACGGAATGACGGTGGGCATACCCTCAATGGTCAGCTCAGCCAGGGCGCGGCGAGCACGCTGCAGAGCCTGCTCACGGTCCGCGCCGGTGACAATGAGCTTAGCCAGCATAGAGTCGAAGTTACCGCCGATAACGTCGCCAGCCACGAAGCCAGAATCCCAGCGAACACCGGGGCCGGTGGGCACGGTCAGCTTCTCGATGGTGCCGGGGGCAGGCATGAAGGAACGGCCCGCATCCTCACCGTTAATACGGAACTCGAAGGAGTGACCGCGCAGAACCGGGTCCTTCTCCTCAATCTTCTCGCCGCGAGCAATACGGAACTGCTCACGAACCAGATCCAGACCGGAAATCTCCTCGGAGACAGGGTGCTCCACCTGCAGACGGGTGTTCACCTCAAGGAAGGAGATGGTGCCGTCGGTACCGACCAGGAACTCACAGGTGCCGGCACCCTGGTAGCCAGCCTCACGCAGAATCGCGCGGGACGCCTCATACAGGCGCTCGTTCTGCTCATCGCTCAGGTAGGGTGCGGGCGCCTCCTCAACGAGCTTCTGGTTACGACGCTGCAGGGAGCAGTCACGGGTAGAAACCACTACGACGTTGCCGTGTGCATCCGCCAGGCACTGGGTCTCAACGTGGCGGGGCGAATCCAGGAAGCGCTCGATGAAGCACTCGCCGCGACCGAACGCCGCGGTTGCCTCACGAACAGCGGACTCGTACATCTCAACAATGCTCTCGCGGTCGCGCGCCACCTTAATGCCGCGGCCGCCGCCACCAAATGCGGCCTTCACCGCAATGGGCAGACCGTGCTCATCCGCGAAAGCAACAACCTCATCGGCGGACTTGACCGGGTCCTTGGTGCCGGGCACCAGGGGAGCGCCCACCTTCTGCGCGATGTGGCGTGCCGCCACCTTATCGCCCAGCTGGGTAATGGACTCGGGGGAGGGGCCAATCCAGGTCAGGCCCGCGTCGATGCACTTCTGCGCGAACTGCGCGTTCTCGGACAGGAAACCGTAGCCGGGGTGCACAGCGTCGGCACCGGAGCGGATAGCAATCTCAATGAGCTTGTCCATCACCAGGTAGGACTGTGCCGCGGTGGCACCGCCGAGAGCATAGGCTTCATCGGCGAGCTTTACGTGCTGGGCATCGCGGTCGGGGTCAGCGTAGACGGCGACGGTCTGCAGACCCTCATCGCGGGCTGCGCGAATCACGCGGACAGCAATTTCACCGCGGTTAGCGATAAGAATCTTGCTGACCGGGCCGGTGTGGCGGCCGGGGACTGCAGTAAATTTCTTGGCGGCTTCTGCCTGGTGCTGAGTCACTTAAAGCTCTCCTTTAATCTCCTGCTCCAAGGATACATCGGCAGGATTGGCGAATATAACGCGCATCATACTGTTCTATCTTATCGATTGGTGTTCAATAATGTGTATTTCAGGGCGCGCTTTGAGACAGATTTATACGATTGCGCTGGATCTAATCCTCATCCTGGGGCGCTAACCACAACTCGGTCACCGCGACCTCGCGGCGGCGCAACATATCGCGTAGCGCGTGAATGGACAGGCCCACCACCGTGTGGAACTCACCCTCAATACCGCGAATAAACGCCGAACCGTAACCGTCCAGGGTGAAGGAACCGGCTACCCAGAGCGGCTCACCGGTAGCAATGTACGCCTCAATTTCTTCGGGGCTGAGCGTATCAAAGTGGACGGTGGCGCTACGTAGTTCAGAAACGGTGGGCAACTCAGAAGTAGCGGACAGCTCGGCACCTGGCTCAAGACCGCGCAAATCCACGAGCGCGTGACCGGTATGCAACACACCGTGGTTGCCGCTCATGGCACTAACGCGCTCGCGTGCCGCCTCGGCAGTGTGAGGCTTGCCGTAGGCAACACCCTCAAACTCGAAGACCGAATCGCAGCCCAGAACCAGCGCATCGCGCACACCCTCGGCGGCGAGTTCAGCGGCAACTGCCTGCGCCTTCAACTGCGCCAGAAGGGAAGCGGTCTCAGCCGGGGTGAGTCCCGCACGTCCCTGCGCTCGCGCCTGTTCGTTGGCGGTAGCGAGTGCGGCGTCCTCATCTACGGAGGAGACGCGCACCGTGAATGCGATGCGGGAGTCTTCCAGGAGCTTGCGGCGCGCCGGGGAGGCGGAGGCAAGAATTAGTCGGGGTGATGAAGCGCTGGTAGTCATGGGTTCTATTTTAAGCGTTGCCGGAGAGTTTTACTTTCGGGTTTTACTCTGGGGTGCAGATTGAGGGTCACTGGGTGGAAGCCTCCGCCGGTGCGTCAGCGTTGAGCACGGAGCCTTGGTGCAATCTGGGGGGGGGCGTGATCTGCGGGAGGGCTGGAGTGTCGAGCCGAGGGGCGTAACGAGGGGGCATAAAACCGGCGGGCATACAAAGAGCGTGTCCCATCCCCCTCAACCACGTAGGAGATGGAACACGCCGTTCAAAATCATAACTCTTCTCAAACCTTAAAGAAAAAAGAATCAATAGTGACACTTTTATGACGTTTGACAAATGTATTTTGCCCATGCTGGGGGCATGGGTGGCGGAGAAGCGACACAGCGCTAAGCAGTACCGCCTAGCGCCGTGTGCATGAGCCTTCGCCAGATTAGCTTGCCAGATTAGCGGCGTGCCGCGGCGGTGTTGTCTTCCACCTCGTGAAGTCGCTGCGCCTCGCCGGCGATGCGCTCATCGTAGAATTCCTGAGCCACGAAGCCGCCCTCAGAACGGGGAGCGTTGTAGAGCTCCTCATCCAAAATGCCCTCGCGGCGAGCCACAATCGCGGGAACCAGAGCCTGACCGGCAACGTTCAGAGCGGTACGACCCATGTCAACGATCGGGTCAATCGCCAGGAGTAGACCCACGCCGTCCAGGGGCAGACCCAGAGTGGACAGGGTCAGGGTCAGCATCACGATAGCGCCGGTCGTACCAGCGGTTGCTGCCGAACCGAGCACGGACACCATCACAATCAGCAGATACTGGGTGAAGTCCAGCTGAATACCGTAGAACTGAGCCACGAAAATCGCCGCCAGTGCCGGGTAAACCGAAGCGCAACCGTCCATCTTGGTGGTCGCACCCAGCGGAACCGCGAAGGACGCATAGGCTCGGGGAACACCCAGGTTGCGTTCGGCAACGGTCTGGGTCATCGGCATCGAACCCATCGAAGAACGGGACACGAAGCCCAGCTGAAGCGCCGGCCACACGCCCGAGAAGTACTGTCGGACCGACAGGCCGTTCGCACGCACAATAATCGGGTAGATCACGAGGAAGACCAGCAGCAGGCCAATGTAGAGGGCGATAACGAACGCGACCAGCGAACCCATCGACGCCCAACCGTAGGCAAACACTGCCTTAGCGATCAGACCCACGGTACCCAGCGGTGCCAGGCGAATAATCCACCACAGAATCTTCTGGATAATTGCCAGGGCGCTCTTGACCACGTCAATGAACGGCTTGGCAGCCTCGCCGACCTTCAGCGCGGCAATGCCGACCGCACCGGAAATGACCAGAATCTGCAGTACGTTAAAGGACGCCGACGCGGTGATGCCGGAATCACCGGACTTAGCACTGACACCCAGACCCAGGAAGTTCACCGGAATCAGACCGGTCAGGAACGCGGTCCACGAACCGGTCGAGCCGGTGTATGCCTTGCCCTGCACCTGCGCACCCACGCCCGGCTGAACGATCAGGCCCATCGCAATACCAATGAGCACCGCGAAGAACGCGGTAATCGCAAACCAGATGAGCGTGTTAACCGCCAGGCGTGCCGCGTTCGTCACCTGCGACAGGTTAGAGATGGAGGCGACCACGGCGGTGAAAATCAGCGGAACAACGGCAGCCTTCAGCAGGGTGACGTACGAGGAGCCGATGGTATCTAAGGTCACCATGAGCCAGTTGGGGTTGCTCTTCGCGTCCCCACCCAGTGTGAGGGCGAGCGCGCCGAGAACAATACCTAGAATGAGGGAGGCAATGATTTGGTTGCCGAAAGAAGTAGCCCACTTGGGCAGACGTGAACGAGATGATGCATGCGGTGTAGACATGTGGCATACTCTAAAACTTTTGTGCACTCCGGCGCGAGTTTGTGTGAAGAAGTGTTTCAATCCGGTGCAGTGTGGGGGATGTGTGACGAACCGTGACCTTCCGGTGGCACTTTTCGGCTGTACATCCAGCTGCCCAACCAGCAGCACAACCCAACCAGCAACGCCGCCAGCTGACCCCAATAGGCGGTTAAAACGGCTGATAGTTAATTAGGAATCACCGCAAAAGCAAACAGAAAGGAAACAACTGCGCAACATGCGGGGAAGCTTGCTGAGATTTTGCCGTCAGCGGATAATCCGAAAGCTAGGGCTTGATATGCTGGAATCACACCGATAGTCCGGCGAAAGTCGCCGGATGATGCTGTACCCACTCAGCTTCATGTACGCGTTGAGCGTTACGCCACGCACCACCTTTCAAGGAGAGATGCATGAGTTCTGCTCCCCAATACCCCGGCGGAACCACCACCCCTAACGGCCCGAAGAAGCCCCGCAATCGCATGGAAGCGGTTGCAGATTTCGCTACCCGCGCCGCACAGACCTCAGCCCAGCAGACCCTGAACCTGGGTGCGACCCGCCCCGGCATCGCCAAGATGATTGCCGTAGCGGGTGCCGGCGTGCTGCTGGTTGGCGGTGGCATCTTCGCCTACAACTCCATGCACCAGGAAGAGAATGCGTTCCTGTCGCAGGGCGAAGAGTACGCCCGCGTCTGCCAGGACGCGAAGACCGGCCTGCGCGTGGAAGATAGCGAATGTGAGAAGGCAGGCGTTCAGGAGCCGACCGACTCGCCCTCGGCCTCTTCCACGGAGTCCTCAAGCTCTTCTGGTTCTTCCGGTTCCTCCAGCTCCTCGGGCTCTTCTGGGTCTTCGGGCACTTCTGGTTCGACCACCACCCACAATAATTCGAATGCGTTCCTCTGGTACTACCTGGGCCGCCAAAGTGCCGCGAACTCTACCGGCACCCCCACGGTTCCCGGTGTGGGCACCAAGCTCTCCGGAGGCAGCACCACCCGCCCCAGCAACGGCACCGTCTACAGCGGTGTGTCCTCCAAGGGCGGTAGCTTCGAAGACTCCTACCGCAGCGCGAAGAAGTCCTCCACCGTCTCCTCCGGCAAGGTGACCAGCACCAACAACTCCGGTAAGACCTCCTCGGTGCGTAATAAGACCACCGGCTCGGTCTCCAGCGGTAAGCAGGGCACCAGCAATAGCGGTAGCACCGGCTCCTACAGCAAGTCGAACACCTCCAAGTCCTCCTCGAAGTCCGGTTCTTCGTCCAAGTCCGGTTCTTCCTCGAAGTCCGGAAGCAAGGGCGGTTTCGGTGGCGGCTCGAAGTCCGGCGGCGGTACCTCCGGCGGCTAAGCCATAAGCCATCACACTGAATGCGGGCAGGGACTGAACGGTCCCGCCCGCATTTTCCTCACTAGAACAACCAAACCCGCGGTGACGTAACAACACCGCTTTCCATTCACTACTTCGAAGGAGCCTAGCCCCTCATGCGCCGCGAAGAATTTCCCGTCGGCCGACCCGACTGGGAGAACGTCATCATTGAGGAAGGCCTCACCTACAGCGTGGACGGCCCCCACGACACCGACCACTACTGGAACGAATACGCCGCATACATTTTCAGCCCGCAAGAAATGGACTCTGTGCGCGCCCAGGCAGAAGAAATGCACCGCATGTGCCTGGAAACCGTCGAGTACATTGCCTCCGGCGCGTTTGGCACCCTCGGCCTGCCCCAGGCAGCGTTCAACCTCGCCGTAGAATCCTGGAACCGCCGCGACGCCGACTTCTACGGCCGCTTCGACTTCACCTACTCCGGTGTGCCGGGCGACCCGATGAAGCTGCTCGAATACAATGCAGACACCCCCACCGGCATCGTGGAGGCGGCAGTCAGCCAGAAAACCTGGGCGAAAGACCAGCGCCTCGACACCCGCGGCTACGCCCACTGGGGTGAAATCGGCGAAGCTTTCACCAACCGTTGGCGCCACATCTTCGCCCCCGAAATCACCGCGGGCGTGCAGCCCGTACTGCACCTGGCGCACGTGCCCCCCGAGATTGACGAGACTAACGAGGACTACAACAACCTCTGGCTCATCGCCTACTCGGCACAGCAGGCGGGCATCAAAACCCACATGATTCCCATCGACGAAGTCATCTTCAACGAAGACACCAAGAGTTGGGAAGACGCACAGGGACGGCGCATCACCAACCTCTTCAAGCTCTACCCCTGGGAAGACCTGGTCACCGACAGCGAAGCAGGCTACGACAAGCTCCTCTTCGCCTACCACGGCGCCATGGACCGCTGGATTGAGCCTGCGTGGAAGATGTTCCTCTCCAATAAGCTGCTGCTCGCCGCGCTCTGGGATAAGTACCCCGGCCACCCGAACCTCGTACCCACCTACGCGGGCCACCGCGGCGGCATGCGCAACTGGGTTCGCAAGCCCATCTTCGGACGCGAAGGCGACGGCGTAGAAATCTACGCCCCCGACTACGACGTCTTCATCAAGCCCGAAGACGACGACTTCTTCGCCAACGCCCCCGAAAGCGAATTCATCTACCAGGAGTACATCCCGGCACCGCGCTACGAAGGCATTATCAATCCGGTCAGCCACCCCATTCTCGGCGTGTGGGTGGTCGATGGACGCACCGTAGGCGTGGGCATCCGCGAATCGAACGGCGCGCTCACCGACTATTGGTGCCGCTTTGCCCCGCACCTGGTGGATCTGAACGACTCTTCCGGCATGGGATTCGGCACCACCGACCCCGGCACCGCAAACTTCGGATAGCCCCCAGAAGACATAGACCTCAGAGGACATAGACCTCAGAAGACACGAAAATACAGCGAAGCCCCCGCCTCAGCCGCAAAGCTGAAGCGGGGGCTTCATCTATAGAGTTCCTATGCGGAGGCTCTAGTCCAGAGGGTACTCGTCTAGAGGCTACTCGTCGTCCTCGTCATCGTCATCCTCAGTATCCAGAGGAAGCATCATCTCATCGGTCAGGGCGCGGCGCAGAGTGTCCAGACCCACCGAACCGAGCAGAAGCGCACGAGTGTGGAACGCACGCATGTCATCGCCGCGGCGCAGAGCCTGATCGCGCAGCTCCAGCCACAGGCGCTCGCCAATCTTGTAGCTCGGCGCCTGACCCGGCCAACCCAGGTAACGCAGGAACTCGAAACGCAGGTGACCCTCGGACTCGTCCAGGTTCAGCTTCAAGAACTCGTAACCCAGCTCAGAAGTCCAGATGGTGCCCGGCTCAACGCCCAGCTGCTCAGCCCACTCAGCGGGAATCGGCATCTCGCAGTGAACACCAATATCGAAGACCACGCGGGCGGCGCGCATACGCTGAGCGTTCAGCATGCCCATGCGGTCACCCGGATCCTTCAGGTAGCCCAGTTCCTCCATGAGGCGCTCGGCGTACAGCGCCCAGCCCTCACCGTGACCGGACACCCACAGCATGTTCGTGCGCCAGGAGTTCATGGTGCCCTGCAGAGCCGTAGCAATAGCAATCTGCAGGTGGTGACCCGGAACGCCCTCGTGGTACACGGTGGAGGTTTCACGCCAGGTAGTGAACGTGTCCTCACCCTCGGGAACCGACCACCACATGCGGCCCGGACGCGAAAAATCGGGGGAGGGGCCGGTGTAGTAAATACCGCCCTCGTTCGTGGGCGCAATGCAACACTCAATGCGGCGCATGGGGCCGCCAATTTCAAAGTGAGTATCCGCCAGGTTCTCCACCGCGGCGTCGGCGAGCTTCTGCATCCATGCCTTCAGCTCATCGGTGCCGTGCAGCTGACGTGCCGGATCTTCATCGAGTAGCTGCTTCGCACGCTCAATGCTTGCGCCCGGCTCAATCTCCTCGGCAACCTCACGCTGACGAGCGATAATGCTCTCCAGTTCCTTCACGCCCCAGGCGTAGGTTTCGTCCAGGTCAATGGTGGTACCCAGGAACGAACGGGAGTGCAGGCTGTACGCCTTACGGCCCACAGCGTCGCGGGAGGGAGCGATCGGCTGTAGCGTCTCCACAAGGTAGCTGTTGAGGCGGCGGTAGCCTTCCTTAGCAGCTTCGGCACCTGCGGCAGCCTCGTCCTTCAGCGCGGGGACAGCCTCGGCGACCTCAGCGGCCAGCTCGTCAAAGAAACCACTGGGAGCGTAGTACGCGGCGGTCTGCTCAATGACAATATCCACCTGGCGGCGCGGGGCGACCTTGCCCTCTTCACGAGCCGCCTCAAGGGTCTGGATGTAGCCCTCCAGCGCCTCGGTCACGCGGTGCATACGACCAATAATGTGCTCCCAATCCTGCTGGGTGTTGCGCTTCATCAGGTCAAAGACCGAGCGCACCTCCTGCGGGACGGAGGCAATATTGTTCAGCTGCCAGCCACCAAAGCCAGCCTTGTGCTGCTTGCGGTACAGGCTCAGGCGCTCCTGCAGAGCATCCAGGGTGACCAGGTCAACGTCATCAATAGGCAGGACGTTATCGACCTTCTTCAAAGTCTTCTTCGCAAGGCGCGCGAAAGCCTTCTCGCCGGCGGGCGAGTAGTCGGGGTACAGGGTCTCTACGCCTTTGCGACCAAGCTCGGTTGCATGGACGGGGTTCAGGTCGAGGACCTTTTCAAAATATTCGTTAGCAATCTGATCGACGTCGGTCAGCGAGCGCTTCAATCGGTAGATGCTGGGAAGTTCCTGGTAAGTGCTCATGTTCATATCCTAACTCAGGGGTGTGCCTTCAACCACGATTTTCGGTGATATGGGTCGCTTAAACCGGCAATATTACGTGCTGAGCGGCACCGAACGCCAAGAAAAGGGCCCACCTGTGGACAACTCACCGGGGAGGATGCGCGAAAACGCCCCGGCTTTCTTCTCCTGAACGTGCAGGAGAGGAAGACCGGGGCGTCACCCAGATGGGTTACAAGCTGCTAGCTGGCGACTTAGCCGGTGAAGTATTCACCGTTGAGCCCGAGCAGACCGTTCGCGCTCTGGACCACGCCGAGGCGGTGCGCAATGAGGCGGTCCTGCAGCTCATCGCCGGATACCAGATCCACCAGAATGTTCGGGTACTTGGTCGAGCAGCGGATGAACTCGTCGTACGCCTCATCGCTGAATGTGGCGTTCGTGATGAAGGTGCCGAGCTGACCGCCGCGGGCGTGAATTGCCAGGAAGAACGCGGTAATGTCCTGAGGCCGAACGCTCGCGGACAGCACGCCGTTGGATGCCGGGCGCAGAGTACGAACGTAGAACGCTCGCTCTTTTTCACCGGTGGCGGGGGTCGCCACGCCGTCCACACCCCGAGCCTCCAGCGGCTCCACGGTGTAGCCGCGCATCAGGAACAGATCGAAACCAATACGGTGGAAACGCTCCTCAGACACCTGCGCCAGGGCGGGTGCCAGCGCGTCGCGGCGGAAGACCTGACGGTAACGCTTCAGAGCCTCACGCACCTGAGCGGCAGCCACCTGCAGAGCAGTGGACGGGTCAGCGGAGGCGGGAACCGGGACAGCAACAGCAGGCTGAGCAGGAGCCACAACGGGTGCAGAAACAGCGGGTGCAACCGGCTCAACAACCGAAGCCGCGGAAGTAACCGGCGCAGCCGCCGGAACCTCAGCGGGAGCCTGGGCAACAGCCGCCACCGGCGAACCAGCCGGACGCGCCAACAATGCCGGAGAAGCACCCGGCACCGGAGCCAACGGCTCACGCAAAGCGCCCTCACGAGCTGCCAGACGAGCCTGACGCTCCGCCGCGCGCGCCTCCTTAGCAGCCTGAAGAGCCTCCTCACGAGCCTGCAACTCAGCCGCAATATCCTGAGGCAGCTTGTGCTTGAGTGACTGCGGCGGCAGCGGCGCCATGCGGGCGGTCACCGCCTCCGGAGCACCCTCCGGGAAACGCTTGAGCAGCTCCTTACCCGCCTCGCTCAGCTCGTAACGCTCCGGGTTCTTGCGGGAGGTACGACCGGTACCCTCACGCAGAGCGTTCAGGTAGCGTTCGCCCTTGAGCACGTGCATCGCCACCGAATAGCGGTTACGCAGACGCGGGGTCAGCTTATAACGGTGCGGAGCGACCTCACCCTGCAGGTACGGGATGTCCAGGGCGAGCTTCAGCTCATCGTAAATGTCGTAGTAGGAGATGCGCGGGTTCTCCTCAACAATCTTCAGAATCGGGTGCAACAGCTGATGCGGGTACGGCAGAGCGTCCACCGCCGCAGGATCGAGCAGAGCCGAAGCCACCAGCTTCTGAACGCTCGGCTCAACCATCTGCGCCATAGCCGGCGCGAAAGCAGGACCCAACGAGTAGACGGTCTCACGCTCGGAGAGGTAGTGGTGGGCGATCAGCACATCGTAGAGGTAATCCTGCGCGTCAATCTGCACAAAATAGGGGTTCGAGGACGCCTGCTGAATACGCTCGTCGCGGTCAAAGACCTGCTCCAGGCTCGGAAGGCTCAGCTCCACATCGGCGCCGTGGTCGTTGAGGGTGTCGAGCAGAAGAACGCCCATATGGGTCAACAGGGCATCGGTTGCGGCAATATCCTCAGCCGTAATGGAAGCGCCCTCATCCTTCACCAGCGCCAGCACGGAGCTCAGCTCGCTCGCCGGTACGCCGGTTTCCTCGTGGCGTGCCACCAGCTCCTTCGCCGAAGGCGACAGCGAGTACAGGGTCAGCGGAGAATCCGTGTGCTCGTGGATCGTCTTGGTGCGCAGGTAGCCCTCACGGGTCAGCAGGCTCAGCGCCTGAGCGATCACCGGCTCAACAATGCGCTGCTCCAGGTACGACAGGCCGTACCAGCCCTGCACAAAACCGCACTCACGCAGCACCAGCTCACGAATCTTCACGGGAGCTGCCGCGGGGTAGGCCGGGGTAACACTCAGGACAATGGGCAGAAGCTCACGCACCGTAATGTGCGAGAGCAGAACCGGGTAGAACTGCTTCAGGTAGTAGAGGTACACGCCGCTGAGGAGGGGCAGAACCGGCAGAAGAGCCTGCGCCTGCTGTTCCTTCGAGGTGCCCAAAAGTTCACGGCCAGCCTCGCTGAGGGCGTAGTGCAGGTTGCCCGGATGCAGCTGGCTGAGGGACACCTCAAGATAGTCAGCGTTGACCAGCGCCGCAATCAGCTTATTGAGTGCCTCACGGAAGAGAACATTGTCACCGACCGCAATGAAACGCTGAGTCATGTTGAAACCCAGGTCCACACCTACGGGGGTGTACATATCGGGGAAGAAAACCTTCTCGCCACGGTCCTGAGCGCGCTCAAAATGGCGGAGCAGGGAGAAAGCCGCCGCAACGCTGAGAGCGCGTGCTTCCTCGGGTAGGGCCTCCCACGAAGTTTCCTGCTGCAGAGAGTGCAATTCGGAATGGTCGATATGGAGCATTGTTTTATTCACAAAAGCCACGCCGGGCTCCTTATCTGGTGTTATTTATCGTGCGGGCATTCTTCATAAAGTGCAGTCATTCGAGCGGGAAAATATTCACACAATACTGGGCGACACCATCTTTATTTTTGGGTCGACACTTTGGTAACCCACTTTGGTAACCCCTTGTGAAGAGAAGTACGTGAAGAGAAGTAGGAACGGTAGATTTCTCAGCACGTTCCGCTCACGTACCGTCTTCTATGACGAACACTTCAGAAAGAACGCTATAAATTATGGTGAAGTGCTGATACCGTCACGGGTATATACACTTCGTGAAATAATGCGAGTATATATAACGCATTACCCTCCCATTGTATCGGCTGGTTCAGGAAATAACCTAGTTTTCTAAAACCAACCGATATATGAAAAATATCCTCAAGGAAAAGTGAAAATACATTAAGTGAAATGACGTAGGAAATGCGCGAAGACCAGAGACATTCAGAGGAAAATACTTACCCCAAGCCCCCGGTTACTCCAATCCGCGAGCAAAATACTCCTCATCAATGCGATAACCGCACTCGCCCTCACCATCAAGCACACCCACACGATGGCGAATCATCAGCTCCACCAGCTGATGCTGATCAACCAGAGCAATATTGCGTGCCCCCGGCAAACCCTGCAAATACTCG
Organism: Rothia sp. HMSC071C12; assembly: GCF_001813895.1. NCBI lineage: Bacteria > Bacillati > Actinomycetota > Actinomycetes > Micrococcales > Micrococcaceae > Rothia > Rothia sp. HMSC071C12. Next base: position 28,475 of record NZ_KV814370.1, on the reverse strand, counting down.
GGCACCGGATGTGCAAAAGCACCGCAGGTCACCAAAACACCCTGCAAACCGCCGTGTAAAAGTACCGCACCGGCAAGCTTCTGAATCTCATTGGGGGTGACCTTCATGGTTCCGCAATAGTGCTTCACCTGAATATAGATCGGCGCGAAATCCAGGCCATCAGAATAGCGGGCAATAACGTCAACACCCTTATCGTCGGCACCGCCGGTTACCTCGGTATTAAAACCGAGAGCCGTAAAAATATCGGCAACAATCTGCTCAAAATATTCTGGCGTCACCGCGTGAATGTGCTGAATCAAATCCTGTGTAAAATGCTCCGCAAACTCGGCCTGAGCGTGAATCACCGGCGAATCGCTGGCACGCAAAATAATATCCAGCGGAGACTGACCGGCAGGCCAGGAATTCGCAGGCCCAGCGGAATTCAGGGCGGGTATAGGGCAGTCAGCATCGGTTGCATCATAAGCAGCGGGGTTCAACTGAGCATGATCAGCGCCTGAGAAAGGCGGCAGAGCGTTAAGGGCACCAGTGTCAGGAGCGCCAAAAATGAGGCGATGCTCCGCCTCCGCAGTCGCCAGGAGTGCATTCGCCTGCTTCTTGAGCTTCTTCACGCTCTTCGCCGTCAAACTCTGCGCACACAGCGCCTGCACCTGCTTCACCACACGCGGCGGTACCGAACCGTGCAGATGCGGGGTGCAGGTCAGCTCGGCACCCAGAGGAGTGAGCAGGTACTTCCTCTTCTCCCACGGGGTTATACGAGGCATCAGCTGGGCATAACGAAGTGCCACCAAGATTTTCAAGGTGGTGCGCACAGCCACCGCAAAATCGGTGGATTCAAGAGCCGGTAGGTTCTTCTTTGACCCCAACGCCTTAGTCTGCTGCCGCAACTGCTCACTAACATAGGCGGCGGTGCGAGGCACAGTCTTCGACAAGCGCCGTAGCGTCGGCAACAGAAGCGCGATATAGACATCCGGTGGGGGCCTATGGTTTTTATTCAGCATCTTTGCCATGGTCCCTGCCAATTTATTAACACTAATGTGATGGTATATACATCGTAGCATCAGTACGTATCATCATGACTTTATCGTTTCTAATATGACAAAACCACAAGAATCGGCGCATTAGATGTTCAATAGCGCAATATCAATCTTGAATTTGAGGCAAAACAATATATTCCCGCCACACCAACCGGCGTGACGGGAATATAAGAAGCAGAGTTATCAGCTCGCGTTACCTGGGGCGAGCGCGCCTCCACGAACCGGGACCGGGACGCAACGAAACACCCAGGCGCTGGCCGCGGTTCAGGATGCGCGAAGCAGCACCCACCAGCGAGTTCTGCTCCTTCTGTGCGGCATTCGCCTGCATCATCGCAACCACAGCTGTGAGGGCGGCAATCTCCTCCGGGGTGGGGGAGCCCTTAACCACCTTCAGCAGAGGCTCCTGCTCAGCGTCAGTATCTACCGAAGACTGAGCGGAGTCCTTCGCGGCACTGGATGCGCTATCCGCGTGTGCAGAAGAACGTGCGGAGCTACGCTCAAGCTGCTCGGGGCTCTCAGCAGCCTCCGAACTATCCTTCTTTTTACCGAATGAGAAATAACTCAGCGGGTTGTAGCCTGCCAAAGGCACGCCTCCTTAGAAAACCTAAAATCCTGGGAATGCCCGCGCCACAAGCGGCGCGGGCACAGCGGAAGCCTACAGCGGGATGTTGCCGTGCTTCTTTGCCGGGGTTGCCGCACGCTTATCGTGCAGGGCACGCAGCGAAGAAATGATGCGCACGCGAGTCTCACTCGGGGCAATAACCTCGTCAATGTACCCCAGCTCAGCAGCCTGGTACGGGTTCAGCAGCTCTTCCTCATACTTGGCGATCAGCTCAGCGCGGCGAGCCTCAACATCGCCACCCTCAGCCGCCAGAGCAGCCAACTCACGACGGTACAGAATATTCACCGCACCCTGAGCGCCCATCACACCAATCTGTGCGGTGGGCCACGCCAGGTTAATATCGGCACCCAGCTTCTTCGAACCCATCACAATGTACGCACCGCCGTACGCCTTACGGGTAATGACGGTAACCAGCGGAACGGTAGCCTCCGCGTAAGCGTAGAGCAGCTTAGCGCCGCGGCGAATAATGCCGTTGAACTCCTGATCGGTGCCGGGCAGGAAGCCGGGAACATCCACAAAAGTCAGAATCGGAATGTTGAACGCATCGCAATGACGCACGAAGCGGGCGGCCTTCTCGGAAGCCGAAATGTCCAGGCAGCCGGCGAACTGCATCGGCTGGTTCGCCACAATACCGACCGTGCGGCCCTCAACGCGGGCGTAACCAATCATCACGTTCGGGGCGTACAGCGCCTGCATCTCCAGGAAGTGGCCGTCATCGACCACGGACTCAATGACCGCGCGCATGTCATAAGGCTGGTTTGCCGAATCCGGGATCAGGGTGTCCAGGTCCAGATCGTCTACCGTCACCACGGGCTCCTGGTCGTGCTCCAGGGGCAGGGACTCTGCAAGGTTATTCGAGGGCAGGAACTCGAGGAGCTCACGCACAAAATCGAACGCGTCTTCTTCATCCTCAGCCAGGTAGGTGCTGGTACCGGTCACGGAGTTGTGCTGACGCGCACCGCCGAGGGTCTCCATGTCCACATCCTCGCCGGTCACGGTCTTAATGACGTCCGGGCCGGTAATGAACATGTGCGAAGTCTTATCCACCATGATGATGTAGTCAGTCAGCGCTGGGGAGTACGCGGCACCGCCAGCGCAGGGGCCCATAATGACAGAAATCTGCGGAACCACGCCGGACGCACGCACGTTCATACGGAAAATGTCGGCAAACATCGCCAGGGAAGCCACGCCCTCCTGAATGCGGGCGCCACCACCATCGTTAATGCCGATGACCGGGCAACCGTTCTTCAGAGCGAACTTCTGCACCTTCACAATCTTCTCGCCGTTCACCTGCGAGAGAGAACCACCGTAGACGGTGAAATCCTGCGAATACACGGCAACCAGGCGACCATCCACGGTGCCGTAACCGGAGACCAGGCCGTCACCCAGAGGCTTCTTCGCCTCCATGCCGAATGCGGTGGTGCGGTGGCGGGCGAGGGCATCAAACTCTACGAAAGAACCCTCGTCCAGAAGCATATCGATGCGCTCGCGGGCGGTGTGCTTGCCGCGTGCGTGCTGCTTCTCGATAGCTGCCTCACCGCTGGGCGCGAAGCTGCGCTCTCGACGTGCATAAAAATCAGCGAGCTTACCGGCGGTGGTGCTCAAATCAAATTCCTGCTGGAGGTTCTCGGACATTATTCCTCGTTCCTGCTCCACCCGATCGTCGGGAGCCAGTGGTTGCGGTGATAAGGTGCTCAGGTGCCCCGAAGAGCACTCTTGAACAATGTGCATATCTTTCAACTATAGTGCGAACTAGCCCACATATGCCAGGTGAGAAGCCAGAATATCAACACTAGATACACTTTTATGCACTCAGTACCCAAGAAGGTGCATATAGTAAACGAAAAGTGCGAAAGCGCGGCTCAAAAGAGCGCAGAAAACCCCCTTTTCGCTTCGGCAATCCTTGTCGACGGAAAGGGGGTTTGCGTTCAAACTTTCAGCGTGAAATGACGCTTAGATGGTGCCCAGGACCGGGTTCCACTCGGTGATGGTGTGAGACAGAACCGCGCCACCAATGTTCATGGGGTCGCCAGCAACCAGCTTCTCAGCTGCCTCAACGGAGTCAACCTTTGCAATCAGCAGAGCGCCAGCGGGGGTCTCGCCGTCCAGCAGAGGACCCGAAACGATCAGGTTGCCCGCCTCAATCTGCGAACCAAGGTACTCGCGGTGAGCCGGACGGTACTTCGCCTGCTCCTCGGGAGCTGCGTAAACGTAAGTAATTGCGTAATAAGCCATAGCGGTCTTCTTTCGAGCAGGGCGGAGGAACCTCCGCAGCCGGTCGGTGCTTGATGCACCCTCACTGTCTAATGTACCGTCTCGGGCGCCGGGTGGGCATCACCGGCGGCAAGAAATTGGTATGGTGAGAAACCAGTGCGACTCGGTAGAAGCTGGCAGGTTTCGACGGTGAGCTGAAAGAGGGTCGGCATACTGCAGAGTAGTTTCGGACAGAGTGGAAAGGCGCAAGCTATGGAGAAGAACATGCACATCGAGAGCGATTATTCGGTTTTGGATGTGCCACGCATCCGCACCATTGCAATGGAAACCGGGTACTCCAGCGTAAACCTCTACGATGAGGTCGACTCCACCACCACCCGCGCCCGCGAGCTACTTATGGACGGCACGGACCCCGAACGCGAACAGCTCGGTGAGCTCTCCGTCTACGCCAGCCTCTACCAAAGCGCCGGACGCGGCCGCCTCGCCCGAGCCTGGACCGCCCCTCCCGGAGCCTGCCTCGCCGCAAGTATCGTGGTGCGCCCGCACGCCTCCGCAGACCCGCTCGCCCGAGAACTCCCCGAAGGCAGCTACCACTGGATGACCCTCATCGCCGGGCTCAGCGTGGTCGATATTTGGCGCAGCTACGGCGTCGATGCTGCCCTCAAATGGCCCAATGACGTCATCGCGCAGGGTGCTAAGGGGTGCGGAATTCTCGCCCAGCTCGTTCCCGAAAGCGGCTCCACCGAGGGGCAACGCAGCATTATTGTGGGCATCGGACAGAACACGAACATGTCCGCCGAGCAGTTGCCCGTACCCACCGCCACGAGCCTGAGCCTGTGCACCGGTACTGTGATTGACTCCTCCGAGGTGCTCACCCGGCTGCTCAGCATCTTCGCCCGCCGCTACCGCGCCTTCGTGCGCGCCGGCGGCGACCCCGAACGCCCCGACCCGCTCACCCCTGATAGCCTCAGCCTGCTTGACCAGGCGCGCGCCGCCACCGCAACCCTCGGCGCCAGCGTGCGCATGAGTCTGCCCGACGGAAGCACCGTAGAAGGCACCGCCAAAGACCTCGACGCGCAGGGGCGCATCCTCATCCGCCGCGAGGACGGATCCCTAGAGCCCTACGCGGTGGGCGATATTGAGCACCTTCGCCCCGCCAACGGTAGCTACGGAGATTTTCAGCAGGCACACTAGAACCAACCCCTAAAATGTCAGCCCGGCACGTCAACTGCATTAACCCACACCACCTCAACCGGCGCCTCCAGCCGGAATATAACAACCAGCACAGCTAAGGAACACCATGCGCCTGCGCGGAAAACTCAACCCCGGTGAGCATGTCATCATCGCCACCCGACAGCACTACGGTGCCCTGCTGCCCGCGCTTGCCTACCTGCTGGTTGCTATCGCCGCGTCAACCTTCGCCTCCACGGCACGGTCCTCACCGATTCTGTGGACTCTTGGCATGATTTGCGCGGTAGGTGCCCTGCTCGGTGCTGTGCGCACCGCCTGGCGTTGGGCAACCACCTACTACCTGCTGACCACCCACCGGCTCGTGGTTCGCCGCGGCGTAATGACCCGAACCGGAGACGAATCCCTCTACCTGGATTCCATGGGGGAGCGTTGGGCAAAACAGCGCGGCCCGGGAGCCTGGCTAGGCTACGGTTCGGTGTACGTAGTCTGCCGCGGCGTGCATCACCGCCTGACCTACGTGCCCGACCCGAAGCGCTTTGAAAAAGAAATTAAAGCCGCCCGACGTGACTGCTACGCCCTGCGCTCTCGCTATATTTAGAGCTTCTTCGCCCCCGCCGCCGACTCGGGCGGGAGCTGTCGGGTTGGCTCAGAGCCTAAATCAGTCGCTAAATCTGCCGAAAAAATGCGGATTAGAGTATTCTTAAATGTGAATTACTCCACTAAACTATCCTAGGGTGCGGGCGCTTTTGTGACCCAAACACCACAGCGGAGGGGTATATTAACAAGGCGCTACACGGTGAGCATCATCGCAGTGACGCAATGCAAAACCCACAGAGTGTAACGAGGCACCTCGTAACCTCGTGCCACCACGGTGTAAACCAGACAGTATTGTCCGGCAGAGATGAAAGGAGCGGCAGCGGCAATGAGCACGGCAGACCACCATGAACCTGCGCACTCTCCGCAGGGCACCGGCGCCACCATGGGCCCCGAAACCCAAATGCTGAACCTCAAAATTCTGCAGAACCTCGCCCAGAACAATATCTACCGAGACGAGGAATCCAAGGCAGGAATCCGAGCCCTCGAAAAGTCGCTCCTGGGACAGGGCCGCCGCTACACCCCCCTAGAAGCCGCAGAATGCGCCGGACTTCCCTTCGAAACCGCCCAGCGCATCTGGCACAATATGGGCTTCCCGACGATTCCCAACCACTCGCCCTACTTCACTGAAACAGACGTGCAGATGCTCGCCGACCTACAGAAGTTGGACGCAGAAGGCGATATCCGCATGGAATATGTGGCATCCCTCGTGCGTGCCGAAGGCCAACTGACCGACCGCACCGTCGCCTGGCAGATTGAGGCGCTCGTGCACAACATCATGGTCACCGAAAACCTCAGCGATAATGATGCCCGCCGCAAGCTCCTCAAAGACTTCCCGCGCTACCTCGAGGTTCTCGAGCGTCTGGCGCTATACGCATACCGTCGCCAGATGTACGCCGGAATCCTGCGCCTGGGATTACGCGAAAACAACGTGACCACCTCCGGCCTCTCCCGCCTGCCCCTGGTACGCGGTGTAGGATTCGTGGATCTGGTCTCGTACACCTCTCTGGTACGTAACCTAGACGCGGCGGCTCTTTCTCAGCTCATCAACCACTTTGAGCAGAGTTGCCTGGACGTTATTGCGCCCCTGGGCGGTCGCATTATTAAGACTCTCGGTGACGAAGTTTTCTTCCTCACCGAAACCCCGGACGCTATCGCAGAGATTAGCCTGCAGCTCTCCGAAAAGATTGGTGCCGACCCGCAACTGCCGGATGCACGTGTCGCCTTCATCTGGGGTGAAGTTCTGGCTAACCGCGGCGACGTGTACGGCTCCAGCGTGAACCTGGCTGCGCGCCTGGTCTCCCTCGCTGAACCGGGTACCGTACTGACCGATAATGAGACAGCAAACACGCTCCGACAGGTGGGAAATCGCTATATTCTCACCTCTCAAGGGACGCGAAACGTTAGAAGCTTTGGTAACGTAGACCCCGTGGCGGTGACTCGTCGCGCGAACTACACAATGGAGATAGACCTCTCATGACTGAACTGAAACTACGTACCGGTGGTGCAACGCACCGCGGCGCACATCGAGAAAATAACGAAGATTCGATGGTCGTTGCCGGTTCCCTTTGCGTGGTCGCGGACGGCATGGGAGGCCACGAAGCCGGCGAAGTAGCATCGCGCCTGTGCGTGCGTCAGCTTGCCTACTCGCCTTTCTTCACCATGCCCGGTGGCCGTAGCGAAGAGGAGCAGCAGGCCTACGCTGAACGCCTCGCCGCCATTGACGACTCCGACCCCGCCAAGCGTCGTCGCCGCGCCAACACCGTCCTCAACAACGAAATCGTGGGCACCCTGAACCGCCTGCACGATATTCTCGGCGAAACCAACGAAGAAATTAAGCAGGCACTCTCCCGCGCTGGCGGCACGACCGTCACTGGCGCCTGGCTGACCAGCATCGGTGACCGTAACCTGTGGGTTATTTTCAACGTGGGTGACTCCCGAACCTACCGTCTGCTGCGTGAAGACGACGGTATTCACCACTCCGCCATGGAGAAGCTGCCCGGCTCTGAGGGTTCCGCCTCGCTGGAGCAGGTCACGAGCGACCACTCCGAGGTGCAGTACCTGGTTGACGAGGGTCAGATTACCGCCCTGGAGGCGCTGACCCACCCGCGCCGCAACGTGATTACCCGCGCCCTCGGTACCGGCAACTACTGGGAACCGGACTTCTGGGTTCTGCCCGCCCGCGCCGGTGACCGCCTGATGCTCTGCTCCGATGGCCTTTCCGGTGAGCTTTCGCACGAATACATGGCGCGCGTACTCACCTCGATTCGCCACCCGCAGGACGCCGCTGACGTGCTCCAGCACGAGGCGCTGCGCTCCGGCGGCCGCGACAACATTACGGTGATTGTTGCTGACGCTGTCGAGGCCTAAACTTCATACCTTATGATTCACCCCCGCTCTCTTCGGGTACTCGTGCGAGTGCCTTCAGGAGGTGGGGGTGAACTGTATCTGCACACAGAAACTAAGGAAGCGCGATTCGGGAAGTGGCTACGGTGTTTTTGCGCCAGTGTTCGCGCGCGAGGAACCTGCCAATATGACGAGCGATAGGGGAGAGGCGGAGCAAAAACGCTAGACTGGACGGGTGACTGAGAACAACACCACCCAGCAGACTGCCACCGCCGAGACTCGAGCAGAGAGCCCCGCAGAAAACTCCGTGGAAAACACCGCAGAAAACACCGTGGAGATTACCGAGGCCCTGCGTGCTGAGTACGCGGAACTGACCGATAAGATTCGTGCCGCCCGCCGCGCCTACTACAACGAGGACGCGCCCTTCCTCTCTGACGCCGAGTACGATAAGCTCTACCGCCGCCTCGAAATCATTGAGGCGGAGCACCCGCACCTGATCGCCAACGACTCGCCCACCCAGGAAGTCGGCGGCGAAGCCATCGAGGCCTTCGCACCCGTCACCCACCTGCAGCGCATGTACTCCCTCGAGGACGTCTTCTCCTTCGAAGAGCTACGCGCCTGGCTGACCAAGACCGAAGAGAGCGCCCGGACCCTCACCGGCAGCGCACCGCAGTGGCTGACCGAGCTGAAGATTGACGGCCTGGCGGTGAACCTGCTCTACCGCAACGGCACCCTCGTACGCGCGGCAACCCGCGGCGACGGCACCACCGGCGAAGACGTCACCCACAACGTGCGCACCATCGCGAGCATCCCGCAGCAGCTGAGCGGCGAGAACCACCCCGAAGAGATTGAAATCCGCGGCGAAGTGTTCATCTCCTCCGCCGATTTTGAGAAGCTCAACGAGTCCATGATTGCCGCAGGAAAGAACCCCTTCGCGAACCCGCGTAACGCCGCGGCAGGCTCGCTACGCCAGAAGGACGCGGCGATTACCGCCTCGCGCCCGCTGAGCATGTACGTGCACGGCATCGGTTCGCGCACCGGCCTGGATATTGCCACCCAGTACGAGACCTACGATTTGCTCGCCTCCTGGGGTCTGCCCGTGAGCCCCTACAGCGAAATCGCCGCCAACACCGAGGCGGTCTTCGACTTCATTAACAAGTACGGCGAGCAGCGCCACTCCCTGGTGCACGAGATTGACGGCATCGTCATTAAGGTCAACGACTTCGCGACCCAGGCTCAGCTGGGCTACACCTCCCGCGTGCCGCGCTGGGCGGTGGCGTACAAGTACCCGCCCGAAGAGGTGCACACCAAACTGCTGGACATCCGCGTGGACGTGGGACGCACCGGCCGCGTGACCCCCTACGGCGTCATGGAGCCCGTGTTCGTCTCCGGCTCGACCGTCGAACGCGCCACCCTGCACAACCAGGACGTGGTCAAGGCCAAGGGCGTGCTCATCGGCGACACCGTGGTGCTGCGCAAGGCAGGCGACGTGATCCCCGAGATCGTCGCCCCCGTGGTTGCCCTACGTGACGGCACCGAACGAGAGTTCGTCATGCCCAGTGAATGCCCCTCCTGCGGTTCGCCCCTTGCCCCCGGCAAGGAAGGCGACGTGGACCTGCGCTGCACGAACCCGCGCTCCTGCCCGGCGCAGCTGACCGAGCGCGTGTACTATGCGGCAAGCCGCGGAGCCTTCGACATTGAGGCGCTCGGCTTCGAAGCGGCAAAGGCGCTCACCAGCCCCGCAACCCCGGACACCCCTCCGCTGACCACCGAAGCGCACCTGTTCAGCCTCAACATTGAGGATTTGCGCGATGTCACCATCGAGCGTGAGAAGAAAGTCAAGGGCGTGGGCACCGGAAAGATGGAACGCGTGCCCTACTTCTACACCAAGCCGACCAAGGCACGCCCCGAGCCGAAGCCCACAAAGAATACGCTGAACCTCTTCGCCGAGCTGGAGAAGGCAAAGCAACAGCCGCTGTGGCGCGTGCTGGTTGCCCTTTCGATTCGCCACGTGGGCCCGACCGCTGCCCGCGCGCTCGCCGCGGAGTTCGGTTCGATGCAGGCGATCCGCGAGGCTGACCGTGAACGCCTCGCCGCTGTGGACGGTGTGGGCACCACGATTGCCGACTCTATTATTGAGTGGTTCGCTGAGGACTGGCACGCCGAGGTGGTGGACTCCTGGGCTGCCGCCGGTGTGCGCATGGAAGATACCCGTGACGAGTCCGTGGAGCGCACCCTGGAGGGCCTGACCGTGGTCGTGACCGGCACGCTGAACGGTTACACCCGTGATGGCGCGAAGGAAGCCATTATTTCTCGCGGCGGTAAGGCATCCGGTTCGGTGTCTAAGAGGACCCACTTTGTGGTTGCTGGCGCGAACGCCGGTTCGAAGCTGGATAAGGCTCAGCAGCTGGGTCTGAAGGTGCTGGATGAGGAGGGCTTCACCGCCCTGCTTGAGGGTGGTCCGGAGGCTGTTGAGGCTACCGCCGAGTAGACCCGGTAGCGGGGTCACCTGATTCTGACCCCTGCAATATATAGAGCATTCAGGCTCTGGAGTGCGTGCTCCAGGGCCTGAATGCCAATTTCTGGCATTTGTAATTACCACAGCTTTTAAGGCGGAAGCGCCTTAAAACACTCCCAAAGCGAAGAAATATTTAAAAAATATTTACACGCTGTTCAAAACCCTTAAAGGTGGCGCCCGTCAACCCCGAATCGAAAAACTTGGCGGGGGAGCGCATCCGGGTTAAATCCCTAGAAAACCCCGAAATTCCGGGGTGAAACCCTTAAGATACGCGGGGTTCTAGGTCTTGATTAATGTTTCCTGCACTTTTAACCTGAAAGAACCCTGGGAGAACCCGGGACGTTCACTGTGAACTTGAAATCAGGTTGGAATCATAAAAAACCTCGGCTATCTTTGAGACCAGACAGATTCTCGCAAGGGAATCGCCTGTGTGGTTTCAAGCTTGGAATGCTTGAAACGATGCCCGGTTCTACCGCACGTCCCCACCGAGGAAGTGCCACCCGGATTCCGCACATAAGTGCAGAATCGCTCACGGTGACATGAAATCGGTGGAGAGCCGCTCACATGGTAGAGCCAGAATATGAGTAACCTACTTCGTTATCAAAGGGTGAGCGGCGGCGCGCTAGAGTTCCGGGGACGGAACGAGCGGGGACGGCCCCAAGGAGCATTATGAAGAACACTTCCATTCGTCGTACCGCAGCAGCTCTCGCCATCGGTGGCGCTGTAGCAGCTACCATGTCGATGCCCGCTGCAAACGCAGTAGACGGTGCTACCTGGGACGCACTGGCACAGTGCGAGTCCGGTGGCAACTGGTCCATCAACACCGGTAACGGCTTCTACGGCGGTCTGCAGTTCACCCAGCAGTCCTGGAACGGCGTCGGCATGTCCGGCTCCCCCGCGACCGCTACCCGTGCACAGCAGATCGAGGCTGGCGAGCGTCTGCTCGCTATCCAGGGCTGGGGCGCATGGCCCGCATGCTCCGCTAAGCTTGGCCTCTACGGCAAGACCGGCGCAGCTCCCACCTACACTGAGCCCACCACCACCGTGGCTGCACAGTCGCAGACCCAGCAGACCTACACCGCTCCCGCGGCACAGGCTGCACCCGCAGCAGCACCGGCAGCTCCCGCAGCAGCACCCGCAGCAGCACCGGCAGCTCCCGCAGCAGCACCCGCTGCACCGGCAGCTCAGGCTCCCGCAGCTCCCGCAGCGGCACCGGCAGTTGAGGCTCCCGTAGCAGCAGCTCCCAAGGCTGCAGCAGGCACCTACACCGTGGTTCCCGGTGACTCCCTCTCGCTGATCGCTGCAAAGCTCGGCGTTGCAGGCGGCTACCAGGCAATCGCAGCTGCGAACACCGACATCATCTACAACGTTGACCTGATCTTCCCCGGCCAGGTTCTGACCATCCCCGCCTAAGGATTAACCCCCAAGCGTAACGTGGACACGTTGTAGCCCAACGCCCCGCACCTCACACGAGGAGCGGGGCGTTGAGCATTTAACCCGAAAACAGGGGAGGAGAACACCGCCTGACCACGCAAACCAGCAGGTAAACCCTCCAACCCCCAATGAGACGGAAAACGCAACCTCCACTACACTAGAGAAGAGACAAGAAAACAAACTACGGGAGAACCATGTCTGCCATCACCTTTGAACAGGTAAAGCACCTGGCATCGCTGGCACTCATTGAGATGACCGATGAAGAACTCACCGCGATGGCGTCTGAGCTGGACGTCATCGTCGCATCCGTTGAGACCATGTCGCAGAAAGCAACTGCCGACATCCCCGCGACCAGCCACCCCATCCCCCTCGAGAACGTCTTCCGCGAAGACGTACCCGTCACCACCCTCACCCAGGAAGAGGCGCTCTCCGGCGCCCCCGACGCACAGGACGGCAAGTTCCGCGTGCCGGCAATCCTCGACGAAGACTAAGAGGAGAACAACCAAGTGAACGAACTGATCCAGCTCACCGCCGCAGAAGCAGCAGAAAAGCTCGCATCCGGCGAAATCACCTCCGTCGAGCTCACCCAGGCACACCTGGACCGCATCGCAGCCACCGACGGCGCACCCCTGAGCGACAACCGAGCAGACGGCAAGAATGGCCTCAACGCCTTCCTGCACATCAACGCCGAAGAAGCACTCGCCACCGCAGCAGCAGTGGATGCAGACCGCGCAGCAGGCAAGGAACTGCCCCCGCTCGCAGGCGTACCCATCGCCGTCAAGGACCTCATCGTCACCAAGGGCCAGCCCACCACCGCAGCATCGCGCATGCTCGAAGGCTGGATGAGCCCCTACGACGGCACCGTCACCCGCAAGGTCCGCGAAGCACGCATGCCCATCCTCGGCAAGACCAACCTCGACGAATTCGCAATGGGCTCCTCCAACGAGCACTCCGCATTCGGCGTAGTCCGCAACCCCTGGGCACTCGACCGCGCACCCGGCGGCTCCGGCGGCGGCTCCGCAGCAGCCGTCACCGCCTTCCAGGCACCCCTGGCGCTCGGCACCGACACCGGCGGCTCCATCCGCCAGCCCGCCGCACTGACCGGTAGCGTCGGCGTCAAGCCCACCTACGGCTCCGTCTCCCGTTACGGCGTCATCGCCATGGCATCCTCCCTCGACCAGGTAGGCCCCGTCGCCCGCACCGTCCTGGACACCGCACTGCTCCACGAAGCAATCGCAGGTCACGACCCGCTCGACGCAACCTCCCTGCCCGATGAGCCCGGCAACTTCGTTGAAGAAGCCAAGGCAGGCGCAGAAGCCGCACGCAAGGGCGACCTGTCCGGCCTGCGCATCGGCGTCATCAAGGAACTCGGTGGCGGCAACGGCGAAGGCTTCGAAGCAGGCGTCCTCGCACGCTTCCGCGAATCCGTCGAAGAGCTGCGTGCCGCAGGCGCAGAGATCATCGAGGTCTCCCTGCCCTCCGTCACCGAAGCCATCAGCGCCTACTACATGATCATGTCCTCCGAGGTGTCCTCCAACCTGGCACGCTACGACGGCGTCCGCTACGGCCTGCGCGTCGTACCCGAAGACGGCCCCGTCACCATCGAACGCGTCATGTCCGCAACCCGCTCCGCAGGTTTCGGCCACGAGGTCAAGCGCCGCATCATCCTCGGCACCTACGCACTGTCCGCAGGTAACTTCGACGCCTACTACGGCGCCGCACTGCGCGTACGCACCCTCATCCAGCGCGACTACGCAGCAGCATTCGAAAAGTGCGACGTACTCATCTCCCCGACCGCGCCCTCCACCGCGTTCAAGCTCGGCGAGAAGACCGAAGGCGACCCCATGGCAATGTACCTGGGCGACGTCGCAACCGTGCCCGTCAACCTGGCAGGCGTCCCGGCGCTCTCCCTGCCCGGCGGCCTCTCCGAAGAGAACAACCTGCCCGTCGGCATCCAGTTCACCGCACCCGCACGCGAAGACGCACGCCTCTACCGCGTCGGCGCAGCGCTGGAAGAACTGCTCACCGCAAAATGGGGCGCACCGCTCTACAAGAGCCTGCCCGACACCGAAACTCTGATCCGCGACTTTGACTTTGGGGGAACCAAGTAATGAGTGAAGAAGTCCTCAGCTTCGAAGAAGCCATCGAAAAGTACGACCCGGTCCTCGGCTTCGAGGTACACGTCGAACTGAACACCAAGACCAAGATGTTCGACTCCGCACCCAACGAGTTCGGCGACGACCCCAACACCAACGTCACCCCCGTATCGCTCGGCCTGCCCGGCGCGCTACCCATGGTGAACAAGACCGCTGTTGAGTCCGCCATCAAGCTCGGTCTGGCACTGGGCTGCGACATTGCAGACAAGTCCTACTTCGCCCGCAAGAACTACTTCTACCCGGACTCCCCGAAGAACTTCCAGACCTCTCAGGCTGGCGGCCCCATTGCGGAAAACGGTTCCCTGGACGTTGAGCTCGAAGACGGCACCATCTTCACCGTCGAAATTGAGCGCGCCCACATGGAAGAAGACGCAGGCAAGCTCACCCACGTCGGTGGCGCAGACGGCCGAATCCAGGGTGCAACCTCCTCCCTGGTCGACTACAACCGCGCAGGCGTGCCCCTGATCGAGATCGTCACCCGACCCATCGTCGGTGCTGGCGAGCGCGCACCCGAACTGGCACGCGCCTACGTTGCCGCAATCCGCGACATCGTACGCTCCCTCGGCATCTCCGACGCCCGCATGGAACGCGGTAACGTCCGATGCGACGCCAACGTCTCCCTCATGCCCAAGGGCGCAGAGAAGTTCGGCACCCGCTCCGAAACCAAGAACGTGAACTCCCTCCGTTCCGTTGAGCGCGCTGTCCGCTACGAGATTCGCCGCCACGCAGCGATCCTCGAGCGCGGCGAGAAGGTCACCCAGGAGACCCGCCACTGGCACGAAGACACCCGCGAAACCTCCTCGGGCCGTCCCAAGTCCGACGCCGACGACTACCGTTACTTCCCCGAACCGGACCTGGTACCGGTCGTCACCAACAGCGAGTGGATTGAGCGTCTGCGCGCCGAACTGCCCGAACCCCCGGCAGAGCGCCGCCGCCGCCTCAAGGGTGAGTGGGGCTACTCCGACGAAGAGTTCCGCGACGTCGTCAACGCCGGCGCACTCGACGTCATCGAAGAGACCGTCGCCGCAGGCGCAACCGCAGCAGCAGCCCGCAAGTGGTGGATGGGCGAGATTGCCCGCCGCGCAAAGCAGGCTGAAGTTGAGCTCACCGCCCTCGGCGTGGAGCCCGCAACCGTGGTCGCCCTCGAAGCGCTCATCTCCGAAGGCAAGATCAACGACAAGATCGCCCGTCAGGTGCTCGAGTTCGTCCTCGCCGGTGAAGGCACCCCCGCCGAAATCGTTGAGGCACGCGGCCTCGCCGTGGTCTCCGACGACGGTGCGCTCACCGCAGCCGTTCAGGAAGCCCTGGCAGCAATGCCCGACGTTGCCGACAAGATCCGTGCCGGTAAGGTTCAGGCTGCTGGCGCTATCGTCGGTCAGGTCATGAAGGCTACCCGCGGTCAGGCTGACGCCGCCCGCGTGCGTGAGCTGATTCTGGCTGAGTGCGGCGTGGAAGACTAAGCTCTTCTGCTGACCCGGCTCTAACGAAAGAGGCGCTGTCTCCAGTGTGGGAGGCGGCGCCTCTTGCGTTTTCCCTAGTTTCGCTTGGAAAGGCGGGTATCGTCCTCGTTCCGCACCATAGCGTTTGGGGAGGCACGCCGCATGTTTCCTCCGCGCCTACGCAGGGGCACCCGTCACCCGGACGCTCCGCTTCTCCTTGCTTCGCTGCGGAGAGCGCCCGGCTGACACCCTGAGGGCGCATCCGGAAAACACGGCGCGCCACCTCGGGTAGCCTAGCGTGCGTGGAGGGGCGGTGTCGTCCGAAAGTGACATCAGGGTGCCCGAAGCGAAGCGAGGGCGGGTGCCCCTGTAGGAACGAGGACGAACACCGGCCCTCATACTCAGAACGAAAACGAAGAACGCTCCGTCCGTATCACTCGATACAGACGGAGCGTTCTATTTAAGAGATGAGTTACTCAGCGACGCCGAGGTTAGTCAGCAGGAACGCGTAATCCCAGGCGATTTCACGCCAACGCGTGTACCGGCCCGAACCACCACCGTGACCGCCCGACATATCAATCTTCAGCAGCGGCACCGGCGAGGACGGGTCAATCTGCTCACGCAGCGCCGCAACCCACTTCGCAGGCTCCACGTAGAGCACGCGGGTGTCGTGCAGGCTCGTCACCGCAGCAATCGCCGGGTAGCGGACCGGGCGGATGTTCTCGTACGGGGTGTACGACTTCATGTAGGCGTACACTTCCGGGTCCTCAATCGGGTTGCCCCACTCTTCCCACTCCATCGCCGACAGCGGCAGCTCCGGGTCGAGGATGGTGGTCAGCGCATCCACGAACGGCACGGCAGCCAGGCAGGCGGCGTACTTTTCGGGGGCGAGGTTCACGACGGCGCCCATGAGCAGGCCGCCGGCGCTACCGCCGTAGCAGCCGATACGCGCCTCATCAGCCCACGGCTTAGCCGCAATGTAGCTGGTGACGTCCACGAAGTCGGTGAAGGTGTTCTTCTTCGCGAGCTTCTTGCCGTTCTGGTACCAGGAGCGGCCCATCTCGCCGCCGCCGCGAATATGCGCAATGACGTAGATGACGCCGCGGTCCAGGATCGACAGCATCGGGATGGAGAACATCGGGTCCATGGATGACTCGTACGAGCCGTAACCGTACTGGATGACCGGGTGCGACTTGCTCATGTCCAGGTCGGCGCGGTGAATCACCGAGATCGGGATGAGCGTGCCGTCCGCCGCTGGTGCCCAGTCGCGGTAAGCGCGGTAGTTCTCGCGGTTGTAGCCGCCCAGCACGGGGGTTTCACGGCGCAGCAGCAGGGTCTGCGACATGGGGAAGTAGTCGTAGACGCGGCGCGGCGTCAGGTACGAGGTGTAGGCGATGCGCAGCACGGGGGAGTAGTTCTCCGCACGCAGCACGGAGGCGGTGTACAGTTCCTCGTCGAAGCCGGCAGGTTCCATGAAGGTCACGCCGGCGGGTCGGCGGCGGCGCCACTGGATGGGCAGCTGCTCACGCGGTGCGAGGAAGATGCGGGTGGTGGTGTCCGCGCGGGCGGTGACGACCAGGTGCGTTGCGGTGAAGGTGAAGCCCTCCAGGCGCACGTGTTCGCTGTGGCGGATGACCGGCACCCAACGCTGCGCGTACTCTTCGAGGCTTTCACCTTCGCGCGGCATGTCTGCGAGGACCAACTCGGAGTTCAACGCATTGTAGTCGTGCTGAATCAGCAGGTGCTGCTCGCCGGCAATGTTGAGCGGCTCAGCGTAGTATTCGATGCCCGCGCTCTTGGGGATGAGCAGGGTCGGCTCGTCCTTGGGTTCGCGGGTGGGGATGAGGCGCACCTCCGTGTACTCGGAATTCGAGCTGGTAATGACCACGGAGGAACGGTCGGAGCTCATGGCGGCGCCGAGCCACATGGTGTTGTCCGGTTCCTCGTAGATCAGGTGGTCTTCGGTGCCCTGTCCGACGTCGTGCACGTAGACACGCCAGGGGCGCCACGACTCGTCGGGGACGAGGTAGATGAGCTGTTCGGCGTGGTTGATGAAGAAGGATCCCGCCGCAATGTTGGGGATGGTGTCTTCGAGGAAGGCGCCGGTTTCCATGTTGAGGAAGCGCTGCTCGTAGCGCTCGTCGCCCTTCTCGTCCACGGAAATGCTCAGCAGCTTGCCGTTACGTGCAGGCTGGAAGCTGCCGAGGGAGAAGAACTCCATGTCCTTGGCGTATTCGTTGCAGTCGAGGATGACGACTTCACCCTCGAGTACTTCGCCGGGGGTGACGGTCGGCGGGGTGTAGCGCACCACCTCGTCGCCTTCGTGCAGGGCGGGGTAGCGGTAGAAGACGGGGTACTGGCCGCCGGGCACCATGCGGCTGTAGTACCACCAGTCACCGATACGGTTCGGGACGGTCAGATCCGACAGCAGGGTGCGGCCCTTGATTTCGTTGAAGATGGATTCGCGGAGGGGCTGCTGGTCTGCGGTGACAGCTTCGGTGTATTCGGCTTCTGCCTTGAGGTAGTTGAGGACCTCTTCGCTTTCCTTGTCGCGGAGCCATTCGTAGTGGTCGATGAAGACGTCGCCGTGGTGTTCGCGGCGGTGCTTGACCTTCTTCGGTACGGGCGGGGTGAGGTTCTGTTCAGCCATGCTGCCACCTCTTTCATTGAGTTATGGGTTTGTGAATGGTGTGTGCCGTCTGCGCCCGCCTCTTCTACCGCCGAGGGGACGGGGTGCGGGGGACTGTGGGCACGCCTAGTTCTAGTGTATCGAAGAGTGAGGCAGGCTACTATATTGCGGCTTGGGCAGTATCGCCCAGATTAGCCCCTGTACTTTTCTGGAACGTGCGAATTCGGTAGCTAGTTAGCGCGTCCCTTAATAGACATGAGGGTGCGGCGGCCCGCCTTGTTTGCCTTCGTGAAGGCACGGTTACTCTGCCGGTACTCACGTTCTTGAGAGCGCAGGCGTAGACGCGCGGATTCGGCTATCATCCTGCGGTAGCGTTCGAAGCGCTCGGGGTCGAGAGCGCCGTCAGTGATGGCCTGCTGCACCGCGCATCCGGGTTCGGAACCGTGGGAACAGTCGCTGTACCGGCAGGCGGCGGCGTAGCTGGAGACGTCGTCGAAGGTTTCGTCAATCGCGGCGCTATCGCTCGTTGCGGCTAGGGCTCGTACGCCCGGAGTGTCAATCAGCACCGTGCCAGATGATGATTTTGCGTTGGTCGAGTCTCCTTCGCTTGAGCCTTCCACACCGGGCAAAACAAGCATCTGGCGGCTGGTGGTGGTGTGGCGTCCCTTGCCGTCGGCGCCGCGAACCGCGGAGGTTGCTTGCACCCGGTTTTCTGAGCTGGCCTCGCGGGGGTCGGCTCCCGGGTTGAGCAGGGCGTTGACCAGGGTAGATTTTCCGGCACCGCTGCGGCCCAGGAATGCGGCGGTGCGTCCGGCGACGAGCTCCGCCACTGGAGCGGGGTCGTAGCCGTTGTCCGTGCAGACGGCGAGCACCGCATCCACACCACCTGCGAGGGAGTCCCTGTAGTTGGTGAGCTGTTCGGCCGTTACTAGGTCACCCTTGGTGAGAATCAGTGCGACCTGCACCCCGGAAGCGTGCGCCAGAGCGGTGTAGCGTTCAATTCGCCCAATGGACGGCTCGGGGAAGCACGGCTCAACGATGCAGAGCATATCCACGTTGGCGGCGACAGGCTGATCCGCGGATTCTCGGGTGGCGCTGGGTCGGGTGAGGTAGCTTCGCCGGGGCAGTATCGCGAGGGGTTTGTGCTCCGCGGGCTGGCTATCGCTACCGGTTCCAGGGATGGGCTGGGTGAGTACCCAGTCGCCGACGACGGGGTACTCTTCTTCGCCGTAGTCGTTCTCAACCGGACGCAGCGGAGCGGAAAGCTTAATGAGCTCACCCCGCTCGTAGGTCAGTAGCTCGTAGCGGGTGCGGTGCACGGCGCTGACACGGGCGAGGGTAAAGTTTTCGAGGGTACCGCCGAGGGTGAACGCGGCGCGGATTGCCGCGCCCTGCCAGGAGGGGTCGAACCCTAGAGTCTCTAAGGTGTATGAAGCGGGAGCGATGGTCACAGGAATAGTCTTTCTTGGTTGCGGCGCCCGGATAGCGGGTGATTAAAAGGTTCGTTCTTTTTCAGGGTTCACCGTTTACAACAGTGAGGCGCGGGCGCCGGCACGGATGCGGCGGGCGGCAAGGAAAGTCAGCCCCAATCCGATAGCGGCGTAGAGTACTGCCAATGCCGCGTCTGCTGCCAGGAGCGTGAAGAGATCCGGCGCGGTGCTCGCAATACCGCCAGAGGTATCTAAAGCTTGCACCAGCCGGGATCCGGGAACCCACGAACATACCCACGCAAGCCACGCCGGGTAGGTACTCACCGGCACAATCACACCCGCGCTGACCGGCAGAACAATAGATAGAACGTTCGAGCCCGTGTACGGATCCGATAGGTACAGACCCAAGCCGGCAGCAAAAATACCCAGGCAGACCCCTCCCAGAATCGCAGCCGGCATCAGCGCAATGGCCCCCAGTAGAAGCCCCGAACCTGCTCCGGTAGAGGGCTCCGTGAGGGACAGCAACCACACGATACCCACATTGCTCAGACCCGTTACGGATGCCAGCAACGCGGGTACCGCCGCCGCACCGAGCCAGTAGCCAGCGTCCACCGGGCGAGCCGTACACACGTACTCGAAGACGCCAATCCACCGGTCGGTGGCAACGCGCGCGACAATACCGGCTGCCACGGAGCTGAGGGTGGCAATCAGAGCAGACGCGCAGCCGATGCGTACCGTATCGTTTGCGGCAAGATCAGCACCCAGAAGCACCGTGAAAAGCACGTTAAGACCGGGTACGAGAACCAGGGTCGTGATAGCCGTTCCGAGGGTCGCGAAGGTAATAGAAGATGACCAGCCAATAGAGGCGGTCGACAGAGCCCGACGCGCCACGCTAGGCAGAGCGGCAGAAGAGAGAATACGCACGCTACATCGCCCCCAGGGTACCGCGATGACGGGCGGAGGCGAGAGCCTTCCGGGCAAAAAGGAAAGCACACAACGCCCAGATGAAGCTCACTGCCAGAGTCTGTGCCACGGGTAGGAGCGCATCCGCCGGGGTAGTGATGGCGGTACGCCCAAGTAGGAGGTGAACCGGCGCCTGCAGGGGAATGAGCACGCCCGCGGCATCCAGCCAGGCGGGCGCTTCAATGGTCGTGAAGAGAACCCCGGAAAGAATAAAAACCGGCACGAGCAATAGCTCCTCGTAGGCGATAGCGTTCGGCGTGGCCACGAAGAATACCGCAATCATGAACGTGACCGACAGGCACGCAAGCCACAGCAGGGGAACGCCCAGAACGTAGCGCGGCCAGAGTGCTGAAAAATCCGTGACCTGCGGGTTAAGCGTCACAAGAGCCCAGATGAGCCACGACAGGGGCAAAGCCGCCATACCCACAATGGAGGCGCTCGAAACGATAGCCGCCAGCACCCGCACCGGAGAAATCGACCCCGAACACAGGTACACGAGGGTCCCACGGAAACGCTCGAAATTGATGATGCCCGCAGACACGATGCAGACCGACCACATGCCCACAATGCCCGCGCGGGTCCACGCGAGGGTCGGGTCAACGGAGTGACCCGCGGAGCTCTGCGCCGCCGCATGCACGGCGAGCGCCTGAAGGATGACCGAGCCGAGTACCGTACTGATGAGCAGCTGAATGAAGTAGGGGACCGTCAGGAACTGGCGCAGGCTAAAGCCCATGAGTCGCAGTTGGCGGGCGCACTCCTGCCACAGGTCATACCGTCGACCCTGCCGCTGGAACTCTTCCGAGCGTTGCGTCTGAGCGTTCATCGCTTGAGCCCCTCCGCCATTGCCAGGTATGCCTCTTCCAAGGTTGCCGGGCGTGTGTACGGTTCGGTCCGTGCCCCAATGTTCGCGGTGGCAAGCCCCTCCGTGAGGATGCGGTGAGCCTCACCCGCCTCGAACGTGGTGCGCTCACCGTGCCAGTAGAGGGTTAGCTCCCAGCCGGAACCACGCGGGGCAAACAGCACCGCCGCCTTATCGTGGAGGAATCCGCGTAGTGTATCAAGACCCTCGGTGGCGGTGGCCTCGACCTGAACCACGGTCGTGGCGGCAATGCCGGCGTGCGCGGCAATATCCTCGAGGTTGCCGCTCACGGCGACAGAACCTGCGCCCAAAACGGTGATGGTGTGCGCTAGGTCCTCAATCTCGCCCAGCAGGTGGCTCGTCAGCAGAATGGCGGTACCTTCATTTGCCAGAGATCGGATGAGGGTACGCACGGTCAGAGCGATATCGGGGTCGAGCCCATTGGTCGGCTCATCCAGCAGGAGCAGGGCGGGGGAGCCGAGCAGGGCGCGGGCAATATGTAGGCGCTGCTTCATGCCGCGGGAAAACTCCTGGACAGGCCGCGTTGCCGCATCGGTGAGCTCTACGCGTGCTAGGGCATGCTCCACCTCGTGTCGTCGGGTCCGCCCGGAAACCCCCGCAACATCGGCGAAGAACAGCAGATTGTCGCGGGCACTAGCGCGCGGGTAGAAGCCGTTCTCCCCTCCCAAAGCTAGGCCCACGTGACGGCGCGCCCGCTGCGGGTGGGCGATAGCGTCAATACCGTTCACGGTAAGGTTACCGCCGGTGGGTGTGAGCAGGGTCGAGCACATCTGCACGGTAGTCGTTTTGCCCGCACCGTTGGGGCCGAGGAGGGCATGAATCTCACCGGAACTGACGCGAAGTGACACACGGTCGACGGCGGTAAAAGCGTTTTCACCTTTGCCAAAGACGCGGCTGAGCTGCGCCGCATCAAGAACAAGAGACATGGTAGGTAACCTTCGGGTATGACCCTCTGGCCCCTATACCGGAGGGATGCTGAGCAGGATAAACGGCGTAGCGAGCCGTAGTGAGTTGTACCCTGCGTGAGTGTATGTGTCATTTCAGTGTACCGAAAAACTGTAGATAAAAGTGATGGGGGTTACTGTGTGGATGGTGGGTGTCCGCCTCCGCATCTCGATTGCCTCGCCCTCGGATTGCCCCGGCACCGTCGCTCACGTTTTATGACAGACGTTAAAAAACGTCATCTTTGCAATGAAATGTCTTAAAGTGCCGTCTACCCACAAAACCCTTGACCCCGCCCCGTGCCCTGTGACACCCTGAATACAGGTCAAGAGCGCCAGCGACAAGCCCCAGCTAGCTGGCCGGCAACCCTCCTCCGCGGTGGGGTGCCCTGGGTGAAGACCAGGCGGCACGCACAAGCGTGACGCAAGCGCGGGACCGATGTGACCGAAAACGGTACATCAATCGTGACAGGATTATTCGACGACGATTCCTGTACCGTCGGCATGCGGCCCCCTAAGAATCCCCATTAGGAGCCACGCATGAGCAACAACACTACCGTCCCGACTCCCGCCAACCCCGCAGGTTGGAAGTTCGAAACCCGCCAGATTCACGCAGGTCAGGCGCCGGATGCCGCAACGGGAGCTCGGGCACTACCCATCTACCAGACCACTTCCTTCGTCTTTGACAGCGCCGAGCAGGCAGCGAACCGTTTCGCCCTCGCCGAGCTGGGCCCCATCTACACTCGCCTCAACAACCCCACCCAGGAAGCTATCGAAAACCGCATCGCTTCCCTG
The DNA here is from genome assembly GCF_001813895.1 of Rothia sp. HMSC071C12. Lineage (NCBI taxonomy): Bacteria > Bacillati > Actinomycetota > Actinomycetes > Micrococcales > Micrococcaceae > Rothia > Rothia sp. HMSC071C12. The sequence goes on along the minus strand of NZ_KV814370.1, from coordinate 5,289 downwards.
GAAGGCGGCGTTGGTGCGCTGCTGCTGGCATCCGGTCAGGCAGCTATCACCTACGCAATCCTGAACATTGCCGGCGCCGGCGACCACGTGGTCGCATCGCCCTCCGTGTACGGCGGCACCTACAACCTGCTCAAGTACACCCTCGCCGACCTCGGTATCGAAACCACCTTCGTTGAGGACCCGGACGACCTGGATGCATGGCGCGCCGCAGTCCGCCCCAACACCAAGCTCTTCTACGGCGAGTCCGTGCCCAACCCCCGCAACGACGTGCTCGACATTGAGCCCATTGCCGCAATTGCGCACGAAAACGGCGTACCCCTGATCGTGGACAACACCGTGCCCACCCCCTACCTGCTGCGCCCCATCGAGCACGGCGCAGACGTAGTCGTCCACTCCGCCACCAAGTACCTGGGCGGCCACGGCACCTCCATCGGCGGCGTGATCGTTGACTCCGGTAACTTCGACTACGGTGCAGACCCCGAGAAGTTCCCCAAGTTCAACCAGCCCGCCCCCGGCTACCACGGCCTGGTCTACGCACGCGATTTGGGTAAGGACTCCGCGTTCGGCGCGAACCTCTCCTACATCCTGAAGGCGCGCGTCTCCCTGCTGCGTGACACCGGCGCCGCAATCTCCCCGACCAACGCCTTCAACATCGGCATCGGTCTGGAGACTCTCTCCCTGCGCATCGAACGCCACATTGAGAACGCCACCAAGGTCGCCCGCTGGCTCGAAGCAAACCCGCAGGTCGACAAGGTTATCTGGGCTGGCGTGGAATCCTCCCCCTGGTACGAGCGTGCACAGAAGTACCTGCCCAAGGGCCCCGGTGCGGTGCTCGGCTTCACCCTCAAGGACGCAACCCTGGAGGAGACCCGCGACTTCGTGGACGCCCTGAAGCTGCACTCCAACGTGGCGAACATCGGTGACGTACGCTCGCTCGTGATTCACCCCGCCTCCACCACCCACTCCCAGCTTTCCGCTGAGGAACTGGAGAAGATTGGCGTGTACCCGAACTTCGTCCGCCTGGCAGTCGGTATCGAGAACATCGACGACATTCTCGCCGACCTGCAGCTGGGCTTCGATACCCTCTCCTAAACGGTGATGCAACCCGCAGGTGGACCGGCAAGCTACGGCTTTTCGGTCCACCTGCGGATTCCCCGTTACGGAGCATTTCATAAGCGCGCGGCACCGCCGCCTCGCTGCCTCAACCCGCAGACTCAACCGTAGATTCAACCCGCAGACGAGTACCCCGCTCACACCCGGCACCACCTCGCCGGCCAACCCAGTGAAGGGAACCCCCATGACCGCCCAGAGCACTAGCCAGTCCGGCACCACCCAGCCCGGCACTACCAACCAGCCTGTTACCGCGCCCATCCCCGTGGCGGGCACCCAGCGCGAACACCCCGAAGCGCAAGGCTACCTGCGTCAGCTGAACATCGGCGACCTGGAGCTCGAATCCGGCGTAACCCTGCCGCAGGTCACCATCGGCTACGAAACCTGGGGCACCCTCAACGAGGCTGGCGATAACGCCATCCTGATTCTGCATGCGCTCACCGGTGACACGCATGTCTCCCGCGGCGTGCCCACCCCCGACATGCCCGCCCCGCTGATTCGCGCTATCGAATCGGACGGCTGGTGGGAAGGCGTCGTCGGCCCCGGCTCGGTCGTGGACACCAACCGTTACTTCGTGATTGCCCCCAATATTTTGGGCGGCTGCTACGGCTCGACCGGCCCGGCGAGCATCATCCCGGAAGGCTACCCGGGCGCCGGTGAGCACTGGGGTTCCCGCTTCCCGCAGGTGAGCATCCGCGACTCGGTGCGTGCTGAGGCGCGCCTGGCTCGTGCCCTGGGTGTGAACAGCTTCCGCTACGTGATTGGTGGTTCCCTCGGTGGCGCTCGCGCCCTGGAGTGGGCGGCAACTAACCCCGAGCTGGTGCGCGGATGCGCGGTCATTGCCTCCGGTCCTTCGGCTACGGCGGAGCAGATTTCCTGGGCGCACACCCAGAACATTGCGATTCGTTCGGACGCGAACTTCGCCGGCGGCGACTACTATGCGGGTCCCGCGCCGGTAACCGGTCTTGCCCTGGCACGCCGTATTGCGCACACCACCTACCGCAGCCCCGCCGAGCTGGAGCACCGCTTCGGCCGCGAAGAGAACCGTGGCGAAAGCACCGTGGGCGGCTCGCTGGGTGAGCCGCGTGGCCGCTACGCCATCGAAAGCTACCTGGACCACCACGGCGCCAAGCTGGTTGAGCGCTTTGACGCGAATAGCTACCTGGCAGTGAACGAGGCACTGATTTCGCACGATGTGGCGCGTGGCCGCGGCACCCTGGCGCAGGCGCTGGCGCACACCGATTGCGAGTGGACGATTGCGGCGGTGAACACGGATCGCTTGTTCTTCCCGCACGAGTCGCACCGTCTGGCGGAGGCGCTGCCCACCCCGGTCGCCGTGGATATTATCGAGTCGAACCACGGCCATGACGGCTTCCTGATTGAGGCGAAGCAGGTGGAGAAGATTCTGGCGCGCGCCCTGGGTGTTGAAGATGAATCTGCTACCCCGAGCGAGGCGCAGCGTGAGCGTGAGGCGCTGGACTCGATGACTCGTCTGTACGGCGCTGTTAATCGCTAACTCGACCGGCGCCCGAAGGCGTTTCACGCATCCTGCTGAATGTTGTTTTATCCAAACAGTGGGTGTGGGATTGTGAGGGAATGGCTGGGTATTCTCAACTGTCCTTCCCTCCGTTGAGAATTAACGTTCACCTTGACGGTTGGGTTATAGGACGCCGGGTACTCGCATAGCGCGAGTGCCCGGCGTTTCTTTGTGCCCGCCTGACGGGTATCGTGCCAAGTCAGGGAATATTTTCCGGTTTTTGAGGTGTTTTAGAAGGTCTCCGCGAGATACCGCGGAAGTAGCCTCCTGTTGCACTGGAGAGTAAGGGTTCTCGGTTTGCTTTAGACCCGCTCTAACCCCATAGCATTAAAGCTGTGGTAAGTATTCAAGAGGTAGCGGAGCAGTTGGGGGTGAGCACCCACGCCCTGCGCTATTACGAAAAAGAGGGGCTCATTGCTGTGCCCCGTGATGCTCACGGAACTCGCGTTTTTGACGAGGAGTCCATCTCCTCGGCACGGTTTATTGCTACCTGCCGTCAGGCCGGAATGAGTCTTGCCGATATTCGCACGATTTTGAGCAATCCGGACGACCACGCTCTATCTATTGATGTGATGGAGCGTGCCCGTCAGAAGATTGAGGATGAGATTGTGGGGTTGCAGCAGAACCTTGAGCACCTGGATCGCCGTATTCAGGAGCACCGCCGTCACCTCGATGGCACCCGCTAGATAGCCGTCTAATTTTCATGCAGGTATGCACGCCGACGCCCGGTATTCCCAACGTTGGGAATACCGGGCGTTTTTCTGTGCTCAGCTTTCACACTCAGCTACTCACCCCTAGCTACTGGGTATTTTCAGCCAAAGATTTAACCCCAGGCGGCTTCATCAGGGTCGACACCGTGTGCACGAGCATTCTCGTAGATGACATCCCGCAACCATTCTGCAAGCCCGGTCGCGAGCTTCTCGTAGTGAGCCTTGAAGCGGGCATCCTCAACGTAGCCGCGGGCTAGAATAGCGTGCTTGGCGGGGGTGACCTCAAAAAAGAACAGAGAGGCGCGGTGCCGCTCGGCGAGCGCGTTCGCCTCCTCGCTGCCCGGCTGCACGCCGCGGTTGAATGCCTCGACGAGGGCCTGCTCTACCTCGTCAACCTGCTGTTTGCCGTTCTGCCAGTCGGCACGGTTCATCGTTGCAGTTCGGCGCTGGTATTCAGCCCAGTCGTCAGTTTTCACGTAACGTTCCTGCGCTTCCTGCTGGTGGGCGAGGCTGAACCCCTCACCCATAATCTCTGCTTTTTCGGCAGCGCTGAGCTGCTCATTCTTAGGTGCCATGGTGTCCTCCAAAAGGTGTTCGATGGTTTCAAGCATGCGCCCGTACGCGGCGATTTTGCGTTGAAGCATATCCCGCTGAGCGAGCAGATGCTCGGTGCTGTTCGCTTCGTCCTGCAGTATTTTGTGAATAGCGTCAAGACTCATGCCGGTGGCGCGGTATCCCATGATGACGGTGATTCGTTCAAGGTCTGTATCGGTGTAGTACCGGTACCCGTTGAACTCATCATGTGCCGGGTTGAGTAAGCCCCGCTGCTCCCAATGGTGAAGCGTGCGCACTGTTAGCCCGTGTAGTGATGCCGCTTCTCCTACGGTGTATTCGTGTTGCCCGTCAGGCGGTGTTCTGTTCGCGTCCATGGTTTCACTCTAAAACCTCACGTTAGGTGAGGGTCAAGCTAGCGGCGGAACCTGCGGTGCAGGTTTGCGGGGGAGTCCTCGCTAAGATGGGTGCATGAGCGAAAACAAATACGTCGTCGAATACACCCGCCCCGAGAACGAACGCGCAGGCACCCACCTGGTGCTCATGCTGCACGGCTACGGCTCCCAGGAGCACGATCTGCTGTCCCTGGCAGCGCACCTTCCGCAGGAGGGTTTCACCTACGCCTCCATGCGTGCACCGCAGCCGGTTGGCACCCAGTTCTCCGCGGACTCGACCGGCGCCTACATTGCCGCAGACGCTATCGGCTACCAGTGGTACCCGCTGAACCAGCAGCTCGAATCTGACCAGCGCGCCATCGAGCAGGCGAGCGACTACGTGCTGGAGTGGGTGCGCGCGAACCGTGAACCGTACGCATCGGTGACCCTGCTGGGCTTCTCGCAGGGCATGGGCATCGCAACGTCGATGGTGCGTCACGCCCCCGGCGAGTTCGCCGCAGTGGTGGGCCTGTCCGGCTACGCGGTGGACTCTGACTCGCCGTACTTCAAGGACGAGGAGCTGAAGAAGACCGAACTGCCGGTGTTCTTCGGCCGCGACCAGGAAGACCCCGTCATCCCGCAGGAGATGGTGAACTACACCTACGACTGGATCCGCAAGTACACCGACGGCATCAAGGTACTGTACGCCGGTGCGGGTCACGGTGTGAGCGCCATGGAGATTCGCCACGTGGGCGAGTTCCTGGAGGTGAAGGTGCAGGGTAAGGAGCCGCGTATTCGTGCGCAGAAGGTTGCGGAGGCGACCGGCGCAGCCGAAGGCTCTGACGCCTAAAACGGCTATATGGAAAGCCCTCGGGTCGTGATGACTCGGGGGCCTTACGTTTGCTTTTGCTTCCGCATGGTTCTGTGCAGTTCCGCTTGGAAAGGTGGTTATCGTCCTTGTTCCTACAGGGGACCCGCCCTCGCTTCGCTTCGGGCACCCTGATGT
>NZ_KV814369.1:103347-163582 GCF_001813895.1 Rothia sp. HMSC071C12 | reverse complement strand
CAGGCTAGCGCCGTGCAGGGCAGCCCCTTGCCGGAGAATACGGCGCAGAGCAATGCTGTACAGGAAAACACCGTGCAGAACAACGCTGCAGAAAGCACCACGGTAGAAGCTACTGCAGTACCTACCGCAACCGCCCTCCAGAGTCCCGCGCAAGACCCCGCCGTAGATGGTGCCGCATCCGCGGCTCCTGCCGAGGCGGTAGCACCCGCGCCCGCAGAGCCTAAGCGCATGGGCCTGTACTCGCTTATCTGCCTCCCCACCGGCGGATTCACGGCCTTCTTCATTGCAAATAGTCCCTACCTCTGGATGTATTACGCCTATTGGGAATCTTCCTCGGTAGCAACGGCTACTCTCATCATTTCGTTTGTTGTTTTGCTGTGTGTCTGCTTCACCTACTGTGCTCTTGCGGCGCTCATCGTTGAGAAGATCGCTACCCGAAAGCTGCCTTGGGGTCGTTCCCTCGCCATAAGTGCGCGCGCTACCGCGCTTCTTGTGATTGTTTTGACGATTGTCTTTTTCTGCTACACCTCGTACCTTCTCCGAGGCGGCTACTAACACACCGTAGACAAACATCACCGGCAGAATACCGGCAGGGTAGAGCCCCCTAAGCTCCACCCTGCCGGTACTTCGTATCCGGGGTTCCGCGCAATCAGCGAACGCGGGGTGAGAATAGTCAAGGCACAGCATAAAACCGCGCCGAACCAGTGAAAATATGCCGCCAACCCTCTAAAATAGAAAAGGAAAATTCCGAACAACAACCCCGCCCGGCATACCGCGCGGGAAAGCTAAGGAGCGAACTATGTCGCGTAAGCCCCTCATCGCAGGCAACTGGAAGATGAACCTCAACCACGCAGAGGCAGTCACCCTCGTCCAGAAGCTCGCATGGACCCTCGACGACGCAAACTTCAACTTCTCCGCAACCGAAGTAGCCGTCTTCCCGCCCTTCACCGACATCCGCTCCGTGCAGACCCTCGTCGAAGGCGACAAGCTGGACATCCTCTACGGCGGCCAGGACCTCTCCGTCCACGACTCCGGCGCATACACCGGCGAAATCTCCGGCGCATTCCTCTCCAAGCTCGGCGCAACCTTCGTGCTCGTCGGCCACTCCGAGCGCCGCACCTACCACCACGAAAGCGACGAGCTGTGCGCAGCAAAGGTCCAGGCAGCATACAAGCACGGCCTGACCCCCGTCCTCTGCGTCGGTGAGCCCCTCGAGGTCCGCGAGGCAGGCACCCACGTCGAGTACACCCTCGAGCAGCTGCGCGGCTCCATCGCAGGTCTGACCGCAGAGCAGGCAGAAACCCTCGTCATCGCATACGAGCCCGTCTGGGCAATCGGCACCGGCAAGGTCGCAACCGCAGACGACGCACAGGAAATGTCCGCAGCAATCCGCGCAGAAATCGCTAAGCTCTACTCCGCAGACGTTGCAGAGAAGGTCCGCGTTCTCTACGGTGGCTCCGTCAAGTCCTCCTCCGCACCCTCCATCATGGGCAAGGAAGACGTGGACGGCGTGCTCGTCGGCGGCGCATCCCTGCAGGCTGACGAGTTCGCAGCAATCGCACGCTTCGACGCATAAAACCCTGACGCACCATAGCGTCTCATAGCGTTACAGCGCCTGGCGGGTACCCACCCGACCGGGCGCTGAACCATTTAACCGCCACCGAGTTAGCGGTGGATGTACGAGGCGGGAGTAAGAGCCGGGAGCAGGAGCCAGACGTAAGGGGCGGGGGAGAAGGGCCGGGCGCGTTCGCCCCTCGCCGCAAAACCCACCCGGAATACGCCGACCCCGCGGTTCGCCCCGTACACTTAACGGCATGTTCAGCTTTGGTTTTTCCCTGGTCATCGCAGCCCTCGTCGGCATGATCCTCTACAGCTACCTGCGCAACCGCAAAGTGAGTGCCCCGCGCCTACCCGGCAACGACGGCGGCAACATCGGCTACGCAGGCGGCGCAGAATACCAGGAACCCTCGCCCGAATACCAGTACTTCGAGAGCCGCCGAGAAGCATTCCTCGACCAGCTCTACAGCCGCACCTCCTCACCGGAAATCCCCGTCACCCTCACCCTGCGCGACTGGGTAGACCAGGGCTTCTACGCTGAAGGAGGCGCCTACTGGGCAGCCGCGCAGCAGTTCACCTACTACCTCATCGACGGCGGATACGTGCGCGCCTACGACACCGAAGGCGATGAGCTCACCGCTCAGCGTGTGCTCACCGACCGCCCCGCAGCACTGCAGCTGACCCCCAGCGAATACCAGCGCCGCAGCAACCGCGCCGCGTAAAAGCCGCCTCAACGTGACCGAATGGCGGCTGTAGCGTATAGTTAAACCCGTCTGTCTGCACCCCCGCAGTCCAGGCACCCCACCAGAAGACAACGAAGGAAGGTCCCCATGGACGTCATCATGAACGTACTCATGGTCATCATCGCCATCACCAGCGTGATCGCAGTGATGCTTGTGCTGCTCAACCGCGGTCAGGGCGGCGGCCTCTCCGACATGTTCGGCGGCGGTATGACCAACTCCCTGAACTCCTCCGGTATGGCGTCGAAGAACCTGATTCGCCTGACCGTGACCGTGATTGTCATCTGGGTTATCGCAGTGGTCCTGTACGGCCTGGCCCTGCGCTTCAACGGCCAGATCGTCGTCTAGCCTGAGCCTCTCATCAGAGCCCACGCCCACCCCATCGAGGGTGAGCCAAATAGAGCTTCTCCCCGGCACTTCTCAACCGAGAATGTCGGGGATTTTTTATGCACCAAACGGCAATGACGAAAGCGGTAGCGGGACGCGAATCTTTACGGCATGATAGGACGTATACACCACATACGAAAGGCAAAGAAGCCATGAGCGCCTACACCCTCGACTACACGTACACCGCCCCGTCAGCCCTCATCGACGGCGCCGACTCCCGCGCGCTCAGCCTCGCTACCAGCGGCGGCAGCACCCCCGAAGGCGCCGCATCCCACCCGTACTTCTTCTCCGGGTTCCTCGAACGAGCAGACGTCTACGCCACCGCACTACTGGTCGTCGCCAGGGTCGCCCGCACCCGCTTCTACGTGCCGCCCAGCTCCCTCGCCGGAGCCCTACGCGCCGCAGACCCAGTCGTCACCAGCACCGCCGAAGGCCTACGCTTCGAATCCTTCAGCGCCTGCTGCGGAGTGTACGCGCGCCTCGACGTTGACTCCAGCGCACTCGACGCCAGCCACAGCGCCGTAGGCGTCACCAACGTAGACGTCAACCCGCCCCTGCGTGCCGCGCTCGCCTCCCTCAGGGCAGGGGAGCCCATCCACCTGAACGTCGGCGACGACGGGCTGCTCACCACCACCCTTGACGGCTCCGTCATGGAAGAAAAAGTGCCGCTGCCCATCCGCTGGCTCAAAGGCTTTGCAGAAACGCAGATGCTCTCATCCCGCATGAGCCCCGTGCACAGCCTGGACGCTGCCGCCGCCCGAACCTTCATCCACTCCCTGCCGCGTAACTCCAGCACCAAGGCGGTACTGTGGGCAACCCGTGCCGTGCGTTCCCTGCGGCTTGCCACCCGCGCCACCGCTGGATCCGTATGCGTGGCGGGCCCCGAGCGTCTGCGCGTGCTTGAGCCGCTCATCCGCCACATTCAGCGCCTGGACGCGTACAGTGAGCCCGTGAGCGCCGGTAACGCGCCCGTTCCCAGCGTGTGGGTGGCGCATCTGCCCGGCGCACGCCTGAGCATTGGTTTGAGCCCTGAAAAGTCACGCGGGTTCTCCGGTGAGGGATCCGTGCTGCAGGCGCTGTCTAACCCGAACACCGCCCAGAACGCTGACATGCTCAGCGTGCTGCTTTCCTTCGAGCCGCGCATTGACGTGCCCGTCATGTCTGCCCGCGCAGGCCTGGACGAGGCGGCAACCCGCGACGCCCTCGCCCTGCTGGCTTCCTCCGGCCAGGTTGGTTTTGACGCGCACGCTGGCGAGTATTTCCACCGCCCGCTACCCGTGCATCCCGAGGCGCTGACCGCCATGCACCCGCGCCTGGTCGGCGCGAAAAAGCTTGCCGATTCCGGCGCTATTGAGCGGGTCGGTGAGGGGGAGCACGGCACCGGTGAGTACAGTGTGCGCAGCGGTGAGAACACGTACACCGTGGTGCTACCCGCCGACCCGTACGCCGTGGAGGGGTACCTCTGCTCCTGCCCCTGGTGGTTGAAGTACCGCGGTACGCGCGGCCCCTGCAAGCACGCCCTGGCGGTCAGCATTCTTTACCGCGAACACGCCGCCGGCTAGACACACCACGCACCGCACTAAAAGACGACGCCCCAAAAGCTCGCTTCAGCTTCCTTCCGAAAGACCACCATGAGCAAACGCCCCGAAACGCATACCTTCCCCGAAGGTGTTATCACCGAGCCGCTCCCCGGCGAAGTTATTTACCCGCTCCTCAGGCAGCAGAAAACCTGGAGCGACATCATGCACTTCAACCGCAATCTCGCCAATATCCTGGCGGTCGGCGGTACCTTCGAACAGATTTACCGCCGCTGGCAGTACTTCGACATTGTCACCACCCCATACGGCTCCCAGCTCGGTAAAAACACGCCCGGAACCGTCACCCAGGACCGCGTTAAAGCCTACGCAGAGTTCGGCTGGTTCACCGGAGGTGTTGCCATGCGCCTAGCTGAGCTCTACGGCGGGGCGCGCCTCGAACACAACGAGGAATACTACACCGCCCTCATCAACTGCGACCGCGAGCTGATTCTCCCGCTGCTGCGCGAGGACGAACAGCTCCGCGAAGAACTCATCTGGGGCATGCTCGCCGTCGAAGGTAACCGGGACGTATCCCTCACCCAGCGCGACTCCTACAAGCCCGGGCAGAAGGTCAACAACCCCGGCTGGTCCTGCGCCCTCATCGAAGCCACCGAAACCGGGCTGATTAGCCGTGACCGCCTGATTGATGCGCTCCTGAGCTCCCTCATGAGTGACTTCCCGGCGTACCGGGTCGGCTGGTTCTCACGCCTGGTCACCGGTCTCAAACTCACCGCCGAAGAAATTGCGGCACGTCAGAGCGAATTTCTGACGCTTTTCTCCTCACCCATCGGCCCGAGCGTAACCCTCGGTGTGCAGCATATTCACCGCCTCTGGAGCAAAAACCCGCAGGCGCTGGATGCTACCGCCTTCGCCTACGCGGCACCCGCCGTATGCGCCGGAACCAAAGCAAACGCACTCAAAATCCTGACCATGCTCCAAGCGCTGTACCGGGCGGGCACCCTCGATGCTGCCGTTTGCGAAGACGCTGTAGTCATGGCGCTCAGCCACACCCACGCGCAGGTTCAAGCCGCCGCCCTCAAACACCTCGAAGAATGGGTGCAGGCGGGCGCTGCAGACAACGCGAGCGCCGAGACTATCGTGTTCGCCGAGCGTGCCCGCGAACTCTACCGCGACTACCGTTCCCAGCTCGATCCGCTGGTTGTGGCGCAGATTCAGGGTTCGCCGCTCCTCGAAGATGGGTACAGCCCGGAGAATAGCCGGGGGAGCGGCACGGAAGACGCAGCCCTCACTGAAGCTGCTGACCTTGAGGCCGCCGCCGCGGAGGCGCTCGCCGCCTCCCGCGCCGTAATCCACCGGTACTGGGACACCCCCGTGCGCCCCGTTACCGAATCCGACGTGCAAGAACGCGCCCGTGCACTCCTGCACCATCAGATTGCACCCTGTGCAACCCCCGATACGCTCAACGAAACGGAACTTCCCGAAACGCACGCCGGATGCGAGCTGGAACTGGAACTGCTCACCGCCTACCTGCTCAGCGCCGACGGCGTCGCGCAGAGCCCCAAACTGCTCGAACAGCTGGTTCCTATCTGCCTGAAAAAGCTGAACCACTGGGGTTTGACATGGTTCGACATGCGCGCGCACTTGACGGTTCTTGCCGCCGCCGGGAAGCTGCGTGAGCGCCCGAAGGCGTCGGAAATGACCCCGAGGGAAGACCCCGGTACGGTGCCAAACCTGCACTACATGTACTCCCGCCACGCCGCGTTCTTCAGCACCGGATTCAAGGATGCCCTCGGCGTGCTGCAGAGCAGGCAGAGCTACACCCCGCTCGCCACCCCTGAGCTGTTTGGCGGGTGGGTGCATCCGGATACCCTGGTGCGCCGGTACACCAAGAACCTGGCTGATGGAGCCCCCATCCTGCGCCAGGATTTCACTGCGGCGCTACTGCGTGTGCGCGTGCCGGAGGTGCTGCCTCCGTACGCTACCGACGAGCAGCGACAGAACGCCCAGAGCCGCCGTGCTGAGGCGCTGACCCTGCTTGAAAGCCTCGAAGAGCAATACGTGAAGAACGCTCAGGAGGAGGCTCCGCGCTCTGCCCCTACCCAGATTCGCGTGCTCCGCTCCGCCCTCGACGGCACCCTCGCCACCGGGCGCGTCAACCCCTACCTGGAATCCATCACGGTATCCCAGAGGGAGAAAAGCTGGGGCCTTCAGCTGAACGGGGTGGCGCACGGTGCTTCCACCCCCGAGCTGAACGCTTTCCGCGGCCTCGCCACCGCCCACCACGACGAAGAAGGACAGTACGCCCTGCTCTATCCCTCACGGGCAGAACCGCTGGCTTTCTACTGCGCTAGTAGCAACTGGTACAGCTTGGATCACAGCGCCTTTGACCGGAGCCTGTATTTGGCGTTGGCGGCGCACCCCGGCGCGTGGGGTCCCGCCTGCGCGTTCGTGTTTGCCGCGGGCTTCTCGGAGCAACGCGTTGAGATTCGTTCCCTCGCCGTGGAAATCATGCACCGCGTGCTGGACGACCAGCTCAGCCTTGAGGACACCACGGCAGGCTTCGTGAACTTTGCGCCGCTGGCGATGCTGAACCGTTGGGCGCTCGCCCTCACCGACTTCGCCCAGCTGGATGCGCGGGCGGCAGTGCGCTTCTTCGCGCGCCTCATACCGCACCTGGATACCGGTGCGAACTCACTCGGTAAGCTGCTGGGCGCTTTCAGCCAGGCGTTGGCGACCCTCGACCCTGCCACCCGTGTGGAGCTCGTGGATGAGCCGCTGCGTGCCTGGTTGGGTACGCTGACCGGTTCTTCGCAGAAGGCGCGGTACGCCCGGAATATCCTCAACCAGGTGCAGAGCTAACCGCCCCGCCCGCACCCGTTCAAACCCTCCATTCAACTCTTCACAACCATTCACCATCAACTCCGAAAGCAGGTACCAATGACTGATACCGCCCAGCCGCGCAACCCTAACGAGCGCAGCGCCAGCGAGCATAACGCAGGGGAGCGCACCCTCGAAGAGCGCCGTGCCGCCCTCAAAGCCCTTATGGCGGCAGAATCAACTGACGTGCAGGAATACCATGCCGTCATCACCGGCGCCACCGAGGAGGAACGCGCCTCCCTCGCCCGAACCTTCACCCCCAAGAGCGTGATCGGTAGCGACCACATTAACCGCACCCCGCTCGCCGCCTACGTTGCCGGGGCGCTCGTGCGCACCCCCGACGGCGACCCTTGGGAATACCACCGTTCCGCCGGTCGCGCCATGCGCACCCTGCTCTGGGAGGGGCGCCCGGATCAGCAGCTGATTGACGCGTTCCTGCTCGGCGCCACCGAACGCCCCGACGAGTGGATTCTGCGTTTCATTGAGGGCCTGTCGAACTCTTGGGCGCGCTCGAAGAAAATTTGGGAAACCTGCTACATGCTGCTTCGTGCCCGTAACCTGAGCTGCGATGCCCCCGAATACCTGGTCCTTTTCTTCCACGAGGCCCTGCCCTGCGTGAAGAAGGACAGCGCGAGCAACCACGCCCAGCTCAAAACCTTCTTCACCCGTGACATGACCCTGCTCGACCAGGAATTTTGGGCGGTCTTCCGCACCGAAGGGGTGCTCTTCAAGGGCTACGGCAACTACATGGGCGAAAGCGCGGAACTGTGCCGCCTCATGGGCGAATACTTCGACATTCGCGACGAGATTCTGGACGCCCTGCTACGCGGCCTGACCAGCGATTTCAGCGCATTCAACTCGGCTGCGTTCCACTCCGTCTACACCGACCTGCAGCCCACCGACGCAGAAAACCGTGCACGCCTCGGGCAGCTCATGGCTGTCCTCACCGCGGAACCCAGCGCCTCCGTCGGATTCGCCCAGACCATGCTGCAGAACGTGCTCAAAGCCTGCGCACCCGCCGCCCTGCAGAAGACCCCCGACCTGCAGCCCCTCGAACAGCTTGACCTGGAACAGCTCATCGACGCACTCGGCGCGAACCTCTACCGCACCGAAAAGAAGATTCAGCGCGGCGCCCTGCGCCTGCTCAAGCTCATCGCCACCCAGTACGCCGGCGTGAGCAAAGCCAAGCGCAAGAAGGCGCAAACCGCCGAGCAGGTGGCGCTCGCCAACTACGTTGCCGACCGCGTCCTCGAAGCCTACGAGGTGCTACCCCTGGAGTTGCGCGGCGCCGCGGAAGCCTGCCTGCCCGAAGACCGTCTGCCCATGGCGGAAGAGGCGGAGGCGGCGGGCGCCTCCGTAGAGGTGCCGCCGGTGCTGTTGCCCGGCACCCCGCGCCATGAGCCGTTCACCCCCATTACGGATTTGAACGAGTTCTGCACTCTGCTGACTGAGGAGTCGAACACCACCTCCGGCCGAATTATCGGTGACGAATCTCCCAGCACTAGGGGAGAGAACCTAGCACGTCTGTACCACTTTGCCGCAACCGGGCAGCTGGCACCGGCAGATCAGCAGCAGCTTCGTACCCTGCGCAAGATTGCCAGCGAATATTACTACAACAATGTCGCGTACATGCCTGTGCTGTGCATCGTGCTGAAAGCTAACGCCGAGGCCGCAGGATACGAGTCATGGGAGCTACCCGAGCTCACGCCGCTCCTGCAGTATTCCGACCGTAGTGAGATGGTTGCACGAGCTCACCCGAGTAACGCGCTCCTGAGCAAGGAAGAGATGATACGTCTGACTATTCAGAATAAACACCATCTCTGGAATGCTGACTACAAGCCGTTGAAGGGTTACCGTGACCTCTATGAGATCTTCCGCGAGCAGATGCGTGCCGTTGCTGCCGGGGGAGAGTACCACACGGAAGGACGCACGGCGCGTCTGCTGATCGCACCACTACCCGCCCGTCAGCTTACCTACAGTGACTGGACGTACCGCATGGTCTCCAGCCTGGACATCCCTTGGAGCGGCTACAACCGCGGTCTCGATTTTGATCGAATTGAGGAATACCGGCAAGCCAGCCAGGAAGGTCGTCTTCGCGAGGCAGGTTTCGAAAACTTTAACGTTGAGGAATTTGTGGAGTACCAGCCCATGTGGCAGGTCAAGGGCGACATCGTGGATACCGCGGATGAGGCACGCGAGGCGCTGATCCACGCAACCGCTGGCATGAGCCCCGAGGAAGCCATCGCCTACGAGGTGTTGAACACCGCGTTCATTCCCTTCGTGTACCTACTGAATCTCGATAGCGTCGATGGGTGGCGGGGCGACTATATTATCGTGCTCACCGAGTGGTCCTCCTGGTTGCTTCAGAACAACCCGGACCTGCTCTCGGCATACTTCATGTTCGCTGGGAGGGCTGTACTCGACTATAAAAATGCGACTCCTGTATTGCCGCTTCTGCATGCGCTGAGGGAGTCCACCGTGCAGGTGGGTGCCCCGACCTGCACCCTGCTCGGCTATGTGGCGAGCGCGAAGAATTCTGAGTACCGTCTGGCGGCGGCAGAGGCCATTGCGGCACTCTTTGAGGCGGGCCTGCTGGATACAGGAACCTTCGCAGAGACCCTAAAGTGGGCGTTGGAGGACGGGATGGTCCTTCCGAACCGCCTGGTGGCGACCCTGCGTGAGGTGTCGGCTATTAGTCCGCTGGCGGGTTGGCGTGTGCTGCAGGTTCTGCGTCTGCTGCTGCCGATGGTTGGTGGGCTGACGAAGGGCGGCGACTATGTGCGCCTGGCGGTGGAGCTTGCCAAATTGTACGGCACGCCGGTTGAGATCCCCGCCGAGCTGGAGCCGAAGATGAAGGGCTCCACGGTGCTGGCGAAGAGCCTGCGTGCCCTGGCTGCCGTGACCCCGCGCGTGACGGAGGAGGCGCTTGCCGCCCGCGAGGCAGCGCTCGCGCTACTGGGTGAGAGCGGTGCCTAATACTGTGCCTGAAAGCGTGCATCCTGCGGCGCCTGCGTGGAGCGCCGAATACCTGCAGGAGTTCCTGTGGCGTATTGTGCCGGGTCGTTCCATGCGCTCTATGGATGATGAGGCGATTGCCGAGTTTTTCAGGGAGCATCCGGAACACTGGGAAAAAATCTGGGCGCTGTTTACCGTGGAGGGCGCCATGCCCTCGAATGGTCTAGCACTCTGGTTTATTTATGATGCGCAGCTGACTATTTGCGGTCATGATTTGCTGGTGTATTTGGCGGAGCGTTTTCCGCAGTATCGAGCCCGGATTGAGCAGGAGTGCGTTCAGGCGTTGCTACGTGATTATGCGCCGCAGAACGCCCGCGTTTTCTCGCGTGCCTTTGAGGCTCTGACGGCGGTTCCGAAGGGGCTGCGCGGTGCTGAACGTAAGCAGGCTTTGGTGGGTCAGGCGCAATCCTATGCTCGGCACGGTGCGCTGATTCCGGCGTTGTTGGCTTCGCCGGTGGCGACCACGGCTGCTGTGGGTGCGCAGATGCTGCAGAGTGTTCTGCAAGTCTGCGCGCCGTCTGGCGGTTCTGCCCCTGCCGGTCTGCTGCCGCTGACTGCTGGTGAGCTTCAAACCCTGGTGGCGGAGGCGCTACCTGCCGTCGCGCAGCTGCTGTTCCGGCGTGAGAAGAAGCTGATGACTGCCGGTTTGAAGGTGCTTGAGTTGAGTGTTCGGGCGGTGCCGGAATGTGCCGGGGAGGTGTCTGTTTACGCGCAGGATGCTGTGGAGGTTCTTCCTCTGGAGCTGCGCGATCGCGCCCAGAAGCTGTGCCCTGACACCGTGCCTGCACAGCCTAGTTCGATTCAGCCTGGCTCGGCTCAGCTCGCCTCCACCCAGTCTGCCTCAGATCAGCTGCCCCGTAGTGTGCAGATTCCGGATGTCCCTGCCCTTGGGCTCTCAGCCTCGGAGGTGAACGCCGCCCTCAACGCGGCGCCCCAGGCTGGGCGCGCCTCCGAAGCTACCCGGGATGCTATTCGTAACGACCGGGACTGCGAAGAGCTGCTGTTCGCCCTCTACCACCTCAACGAGAGGGAGCAGTCTGTCCGCCGCATCCCGGCGCTGCTGAACTACCTGCATCGGGCGCATCAGGAGGGGCGAGTTATTGAGTTCAGTCCCGCTTTTCAGAAGCATCTGCGCCGCTACCTGAGCCGTGCCTGGCATGACGGTCGCGACCAATTGCGGTATCTGGCGTACCGTCTGCTGGTTCAGCATGTGCACGCCGCAGACCCTGACCCGCAGGCAGCACTCACCGAGCACACGGGTCGTTTTCAGGGTGCTGATTTTCACTTCAAGGGGTACCCGCGCAAGGGTAGCGAATATTGGGCGTACCGGTCGCCCACGGCGCTGTTCCACGAGCAGCTTCGCGTAGCGTTCGGGGATCAGCCCTATAGTAGCGAGGGCGCGGCTGGGCAGGGCTTTGCGCCTCTGCTGGCTGAGCCGTTACCTGCGGTGGAGCGTTCTTTTGAGCGTACGGTGATTCGTTTCAAGTCATACCGTGAGGCGTTTCCGAAGGTTCTGCACGGCGAGTATGAGGTGAATGATTCCACCTATGAGCTGTGGCAGGTGCCGGGGGAGGAGCTTGCCACGGAGCGGAGTACGTTCACGGCGGCGGCATACACGGTGGCTGGTGCCTGTGTGGAGTATCCGGGGCGTTCTCTGGAACATGCCGAGGTGCCGTCTGTTGCCCTAGTATGCGGCTGGTACGCCTGGGCGATGCGCCACAACCCGGACCTTCTGGCGGCGCAGTATAAGCCGCTGCTGAGCGTGTATCAGTTCTCTCGTCTTCACGGTTTTGAGGAGATTATGCAGACGCTCGGTGCGGCGGAGCGTGCTCTGGGTGTGCCGTCGTATAACTTCCTGGCGTGGGCTTCTGTAGTGTACGCCCCGGAGCGTCGTGCGTTGACGGCGGAGACGATTGCCTCCCTCATTGACCGCGGCAACTGGGATGCGCACCTTTTCGCCAGTGAGCTCGGGTACCTTCTGGAGCACGGCTGGTTCGGGGCGAATCGTCTGGTGCAGACGTTGAACGATGCCGCTTCGTTGAGTCCCTTGGCGGGGTGGTCTGTCTTCCAGACGGTGCGCCGGATCCTTCCGTTGGCTCCGCAGGTGGGTCAGGGTGCGTCCCTTGTGAAGCTGGCGGTTGAGCTTGCCGAACTGTACGGTACGCCGGTTGAGATTCCCGCCGAGCTGGAGCCGAAGATGAAGGGCTCTACCGTGCTGGCGAAAGCACTGCGCGCCCTGGCCGCGGTGACCCCGCGCGTGACGGAGGAGGCGCTTGCCGCCCGCGAAGCCGCGCTCGCCCTGCTCGGGGAGTCCTAGCCCGAAAAATCTACCTGCCGGTGAGGCTACTTGCCCCTTAGCTAGAGCCTCACCGGCGGGTAGAAACCCCCTAGTAGAAACCCCTAGTATGCTTCGGTGACGAAACGGCTTGACCACCGTCGCGGGGCGGGAGTACTCTATAGGTAATGGCGGATCATGAAGAGTCCTACTTTCTGAAATATCTTTCCTATATTTATCGGATTCTTCGCTTCCCGCCATTTTTTCTTTTAACCCAGTTCCCACGCGGCTGACAGATAAGCGGCCAACAGATCAGCAAGCGACCGATCAACAAGCAACGGATAAGTGCCGCCCAGGCTCCGCGATACGTAACCGCCTGTTACCCCGCGAATATGTACCCCCGCAGGTCACCGATGACCAAACCCCGCGACAACCCGCACCCACGCCGCTACGATAAGAACATAGACACACCACCGACGGTGACAGCCGGGTGAGACCAACGGAAAGGACGACCCGTGACCACTCCCTACGACGCATCCCCCTACCTGCAGGAATCACCCTACTTCAACGAATCCGCCTACCTTCACGGCGAAGCGCCCGAGGGCCTCAGCCCCCTCGTGCGCCTCATCCTGATGCGCCGCTACGGCGTGTACGTCTTCACCGACCTGGACGGCCCCTACTACCGCTCGAACTACTCGAGCATTAACGACCTGCACCACTCCGGCGCATTCGACACCGACCTGGGGCGAGTATCCGTCCTGAGCAATTGCGGTCTGACCCTCAGCCCTGAGTCCCTCGCCCAGGCGCTGAACGCCAGCGCCAACGAATTTGCCCTGTTCGCAACCATCTGGTCCTACGAATACGGCTACCGTCCCGGCCGCGTGTTCCGCCGCGACTTTGATCTGCGCGCCCTGACGCTCACCGACGAGCAGCGCTACACCGAGCAGATCATGCACTACCTCTCCAACCCGTACTACAACCCGGACGGCACCGAGCGAATCCTTGGCGGCCTGCCCGAGAACTACGTGCCCTACGAGTGGCAGCAGCCGATGAGCCGCTCCAACTTCACCAGTATGGAACGCAACCGCCGACCCCTGCAGATGGTCAGCGGCGTGCAGAACGCCCTGATCATGGCGGGTGCCCTCTACCAGCAGCTGCTCGGTCAGCAGCAGGCGTACAACCAGACCGACCAGCGCGACCTGGTGGCGTTGCGCCGTTTCCTCGCCCAGCATGACGCGCTGCCGGCTGCCCGACCGGAGAACACCAGCCGCGAAAACCGCGTGTTCATCGCCGCCTGCCTGCACCCCGAAGACGCTGAGCACTTGTACACCATGAAGGAGGCGCTCGCCCTCGCCGCCGCCTACTCGCGCCTGCGGTTCAACGGCACGGTGGGCGACCTGAGCCTGAGCCGCGCCCCGCGCCTGAAGTTACGCCGTAGCGAACGCACCCGCATCGCACACCTGCTCAACCGCATCATTGAAGCTGACCCGGTCGGTGCCCGCTACGACAGCGCGCCCGCAGCTGAAATGTACAAGCGCCTCGTCAAGGCGATTCACCCCGGAGACTACCCCTCGCTGACCGCGCTGAGCCGCTGGGCTGACGACCTGTACCGCGGTGAGGTGTACAGCTTCGAGTCGCTGGTGGACCGCGCCTACGCAACCCGGGATGCGCAGAACGTGGCTCGCCTGCTCTCCACCCGCCCGGGCGTTTTTGCGCGCCAGCTGGTGCGCGCCCTGACCGCTTTCGAGGCGCCGCGCTACGGCATTGACACCGCCCCGAGCCCCGGCCAGCAGGTCATCTTTGACGCGTTTGCCGCCGTGGCGCCGCGCGTTTCCGCGCCCATCCTGGTTCAGATTCGTAACCTGGTGACCCTGCAGCGTAACGCGCTCGCGAACCCGCCGAAGGAACGCCCCGCCAACCCGGTGGCGGTGCAGGAGGACCGGGAGCTCGCTGACAACGCGCGCCGCAACCCGGAGGGCGTCGCGAGGGTTCAGAACATCATGCAGAACGCGGGCATCCCGAACCCGCTGGGTTCGTTCTTTGGGGATAATTCCGGTCCGGAGAACCCGCTACCGTCCATTCCGGTCGGTTCCGAGAGCCCCGCGAGCCAGCGCGAGGAGCGCCGCAAGGCATCAGCTCAGAAGGATCAGCCTGCCGCCCCGCAGCGCATGAACCTGTCCAAGACCGGCATCGCCACCATGATTCCGGCGCGCGAGTACAGCCCGGCGGTGCTGGACCTGCTGGAACGCCTGGTTGAGATTGGTCTGTCCGGCCGCCTTGCCGAGACCAGCATCTACCTGCCCGAGCAGGTGGGGGACATGGTCATGCCGCTGAACACCCGCAGCGCCCGCCCCTCCCTGGACGGTATGGGCCGCTACAACACCTCCACGGTGCACCTGCCGCCCACTGGCGTGATTCGCCTCTTCTGCTTCTGGGATGAGGGCGTGGACATTGACCTGTCGCTGATGATGTTCGACGCCGAAGGCAACTACATGGACAAGATCAGCTACTGGTCGCAGACCGCGAAGAACAGCCAGGGTGCCATTTACGCGCACCACTCCGGTGACATTACGGACGGTACCGGCGGCGCCTGGGAGTACATCGACATTGAGGCGCGCAAGGCGCTCAAGGCGGAGGTGTGCTACCTCGTGCCGGTGGTGCAGCTGTACTCAGGTTTCGGGCAGACAAGTACCCTGGACGCGGTGAACGACCTGCAGGCGGGCTTCATGGTGGTGCCCGCCGTGGGCGTGGGTGAGGTGCACGAGGTGAGCCAGGTGCACACCAAGTTCGCTCTGCGCGCTGAGAGCCGCGGCGTGTTGCCGTTCATTGTGGACCTGCAGAACCGCGACCCGTACGAGATTCCCGATGAGACTGACGCCATCGTGAAGGTGACGGATATTGGTCTTGCCCGCGGCATTAACGTGTTGCAGTCCGGCGCGAATATCACCGCCGTGCGTGAGCACTTCGACTGGGCGCAGCCGATGACGGTGCGCGAGTACCTGCAACTGACCGGCGCGAAGCTCGCCCCGACCGCCGAGGAGGCACAGGAGGTGCTGGAGGCGACGGTTCCGTCGCTGGCGGCACTGTACGTGGGCTTTGAGGCGGATGAATCTTCGGAGGAGCAAGAGCCGCAGAATCCTGCCGCTGCTGAACAGTAGGTGGGCGTAGCAAAAGAGTGGAGCCCCGGATAGTCGAAACTATCCGGGGCTCCACTCTTTTGTCATGTCATAACATTTTGGAATCTTCGTTGGATGATGAAGATGTACTGGCTTACTTAGGCGACTGCTTCGAGCTGTTGGCTCACGTACTGGTTCAGGCTCTGGTGAGAAAGCGCTGCCTGCTGAACCAGACGACGATGCAATTGCGGTGAAACACGCAAGTTGAATCGTCCTGAGAAGGAACGCAGAGAGAACGGTTCGGGTGCCTCGCGGCCGTCTTCTTCAAGAATTTCGAGGGTGTCGGCGACGACTTCTCGAATACCTGCGAATGCCTCGGTAGAGGTTGGGGCCAGGTATGAGAGGCTGGGAAATTCTGCGACGGTTCCGACAAATTCCTGGTCGTCTTCAGACCACTCGACGCGGTAGGTGTAGAGCTCCTGGCGGGGGAGAGTACTAGTCATCGTTATTCTCCAGTTTTCGAATGGCAGTTAGAACCTGCTTGACTTGGTATTTCTTTGCTTTACCGGAGTTTCCCTGTTGAATGTTGACAATAGGGTCACCATGCCAGGGGGTGCTGTAGTAGTGGTGAGATCCGCGGATACGCGGCGCTCCAAAGAAATGGGTGCATACCTTTTGAAGTTGAGTGAAAGTAACGTTTTGAGGGCTGGAGGCCATCTTCGCGACTAAATCTTCAATACTCGGCATACTTCATAGTACCACTTCTAGTACCATTCGGGGTGGTGTAAAACCATAGAGAAAAGCCCCGGGTAGTCGAAACTATCCGGGGCTCCACTCTTTTGTTGATGCAGTTCAGAACCGAACCTTACGGGCGGTTCTCAGGAGCCAGCGACTCCTCGGTTGCAAAAATCAGGGTCTGCTTCTTACCGCGTGCACCCACCGCCGGGGTTTCCAGCAGCAGCTCCGCGTTCAGGTCCTCAGCGTCCAGCTTCGCGCCAGCTAGCAGGCGGCTGGTCGCATCCTGCTTATCCTCACCGGTGATGAGGAAGAACACGTGACGCGAATTATTGATAATCGGCAGGGTCACCGACACGCGCTCAGCCGGCGGCTTCGGCGAATCAGAAACCATCACGGTCACAGCCTTACCGCCCTCAACTGGATCCTCCGGCAGACCGGTACCCAGCAGAACCTGCTTACGGCCCGGGAACAGGGAAGCAATATGACCGTCCGGGCCCATGCCCAGCAGGGTGATGTCAAAGACCGGTGCGGGCCACTGGCCGCCACCGCCACCACCGCAGCCTCCGCCGCCGCATCCGCAACCACCTGCGGGCTCAGCAGCCTCAGCGTCAAAGTCTTCGAGAGTGGTCTCTTCGATGGACTGCTCGGGTGCGGAAGAGCCGCAACCGCCGCCACCACAACCACAGCCGCCGGAGCCGCCGTGCTCGTGACCTGCGCCGCCACCGTGACCGCCAGCCAGCGGCAGTTCGGTTGCGCCCTCGGGCATCTGCACGCTCACAGCCGGTGCAGAACCGGCGTAGTCGCGCATCTCAAAGGCGTAGTGCTCAGCCGCAGCCTCAAGACCGGTGAAAATATCGGACGGACCCATGCGGTGCACATTGCCCACGACCAGGCCGTGCGACAGCAGGGGAGCGAGCAGCACCTCAATAGCCTGACCGTCATTACGTTCGGGGCTACGCTCGGGTACGAAACGCTCATCGGAGAACCAGAAGTGCACGCGGGACCAGTCGATATCCTTCACGCGCTCGTTCTCAGCCCACGCCTTCAAAGTGGCGATACCCATCGTGCCGCCGGTCAGCGAAATGTGGGCGATCGTGCGCTCAGAGAGCACGTGCTCAATGATGTCGAGGATGCGGGTCACCGCGTCCGCTGCGAGAGCGTCGCGGGTCGGGTGCGCCACCAGGGTGGGGGTGGATGCGCCCATGTTCTGAATCTTAGGCATCGAAAACCTCCGGGTATTCTTCGAGATCCAGCATGTCTTCAGGCTGGCAGGTATCGTCCACGAGGGTTACGGTGCACAGCGCCTGCTTCAGCACGTCACCGTAGGTGTCGTCCGGGTCGAGGCGGCGCAGCTCCTCAGAGATACACTCGGCGAGGGTACGCACCGGCAGCGCAATCTGCTGATCGGGCGCGTACGGGGTGGAGATGGTCGCCACGGAAATGCCGGGGCGGAACATCGTCACGGAACCGTCTTCACGCTCAATGCTGACGCGGTACAGGCCACGGTTTGCCGCGCCGATGGTGGCGAGGTGTACGGGCGCTTCAAGCTTCCAGCCGAGCCACGTACCGAGTAGCACCACGGACGGGGACTTGCTCGAACCCCACACAACCACGCGGCGTACGGGGGAGGAAGGCATCTGCTCCATGAGCGCCGCCAGCTGGGTGCGCCACAGGGTGAGGCGGGTCCATGCCAGGTCGGTGTCGCCTGCACGGAATACGTCGGTGAGCTTGCGCAGCGCTTCCTTCGGGTCGTCGGCGCGTGCAGAGTCGGTAATGCGACGCTGCGCGATACGACCGATGGAGTGCTGTGCCGGGTTCTCGGGCACCGAGTGCGGCCACCAGACCACAATCGGGGAGTCCGGCAGCAACAGACCGGAGATCAGTGCTTCGGTCGGGCGGGATGCGCTACCCCAGCCGCGCAGAACAATCATCTCGGATGCGCCGGTGTCGCCGCCGAGGTGGATTTCTGCATCCAGCTGGTCCGGGTCGAGCGGGTCGTGAGAGATGTGCACAATAATGCGGCTCGGGTGTTCGTGGGAGGCACGAATTGCGGCGCGCATTGCTTCGCGGGAGTGGCCCTTTTCCGCGAGAACAACGAGGGTGAGTACTCGTCCGCTGCTGAGGCTACCGTTGGCGGCAGTCAGGTGGCTCAGTTCCTTGTTGATGGCGGAAACGGTGGTGTTATGCAGGTGCGAGATCACGGGCGCCTCCAAGCGCGGTTGTCACGCTCAAGCATCTCGTGTGCTGAACGCGGACCCCACGAACCGGACTCGTAGGGTTCAGGCTTAATGCGGTTTTCTTCCCAGTACTCTTCGAAGGGGTCGAGGATCTTCCAGGAGAGCTCAACTTCTTCGTGGCGGGGGAACAGCGGCGGCTCGCCGAGCAGAACGTCCAGGATGAGGCGTTCGTAGGCTTCGGGGGACTCTTCGGTGAAGGAGTGGCCGTAGCCGAAGTCCATGTTGACGTCGCGGATTTCCATCTGTGTGCCGGGCACCTTCGCGGAGAATCGGATGGTCATGCCTTCGTCGGGCTGCACGCGGATGACGATGGCGTTCTGGCCGACCTGCGGGTTTTCACGTTCGCCGAAGAGACGGTCGGAGGACTTCTTGAAGACCACGGCGATTTCGGTGACTCGGCGGCCCAGGCGCTTGCCGGCGCGCAGGTAGAAGGGGGTGCCTTCCCAGCGGCGGTTTGCGATGGACACCTTCAGCGCTGCGAAGGTTTCGGTGCGGGAGTCTGCGGGGATGTCGTTTTCGTCGAAGAAGCCGTTGACGTGCTCGCCGCCCTGGTAGCCTGCGGCGTACTGGCCGAGCGCGAAGGAGTTCGGCAGGTCGTCGATGCGGACTGCTTCGAGGACCTTCGCTTTCTCGGCGCGCAGGTGCTTTGCGTCGAGGCTGAGGGGCTCTTCCATGGCGGTGAGGGCGAGCAGCTGCAGCAGGTGGTTCTGGATGACGTCGCGGGCCGCACCCACGCCGTCGTAGTAGCCTGCGCGGGAGCCGATGCCGATGTCTTCAGCCATGGTGATCTGGACGTGGTCAACGTAGTTGGAGTTCCAGAGCGGTTCGAACATCTGGTTGGAGAAACGCATCGCCAGGATGTTCTGAACGGTTTCCTTGCCCAGGTAGTGGTCGATGCGGAACACGGCGTCGGGCGGGAAGACTGCCTCCACGATGGAGTTCAGCTCGCGTGCGCTCTCAAGGTTGTGGCCGAAGGGCTTCTCAATGACCACGCGGCGCCAACCGTCGACGGGGTTGATGGTGTCGTTATCGCGGGATGCGAGGTCGTGTTCGGCGAGCTTGGTGAGGACCTGCTCGAATGCCTTCGGGGGGATGGAGAGGTAGAAGGCGTGGTTGCCGTGAGCGCCACGCTCGTCGAGTTCGGCAAGGGTGCTCTTGAGTTGTTCATAGGCTGCGTCGTCGTTGAAGGCACCTTCAACGAATCGCATGCCCTGCTGGAACTGGTTCCATACGTCCTCGCGGAAGGGGGTGCGGGCGTTTGCCTCAACAGATTCACGCACATAGGCGCGGAAGTCGTCATCGCTCCAGGGGCGGCGGCCGAAGCCGACGAGGCCGAAGCTCGGCGGGAGCAAACCGCGGTTCATGAGGTCATACACTGCCGGAAGCAGCTTCTTGCGGGCCAGGTCACCGGTTACGCCAAAGAAGACGAGCGCGGACGGCCCCGCAATGCGGGTAATGCGGCGGTCGCGAGTGTCCCTGAGGGGGTTCGCTTCATGACCGATAGTCACAATATATTCCTTTGATTGCCTTGGTTGGTTCGTGCGGCGCGCGGTTCGTACCTTGTCGCGCGGAGGCGATGCCGCATTCTGGAAGGTGTGTACCCTGTATTGTACCGGTTTTTGACGGGACGATATGAGGGGCACCTAACCCGCCGAGATTCCCTGGGGCGCCTCGGGCAGTGAAGCCCTGGCGGGAACCCTGGCGAAAATCCCGGTCAGAATCTCTACGAGAATCCCGGCGGATTGGTGCTGTGCCCACAATATGGTGGGCGTGCATATCGGGTGGTGTGCGTCGGGTGGTGCACACCGGGAACGCATTGGTCATGCGCTATATTTCAGTGGCTGCTGAACTTCAGTGGCTTCCGAATTTCAGCAGCTGTAGATTCGGCTGTGTCGCCTGGTTTTACTTAGCCTGCTCGAGTGCCTCGCGGACGGTCTGCAGCAGCTCTTCCCAGGAGACGTCGAACTTGGACAGGCCCTCAACCTCGAGCTTCTCCACGACCTCCGGGTAGGAGACGTAAGCGGAGATAGCGTCCAGAACGTTGTTGGACTCGGAGTAGTTCGGCACGATGGTGTTGCCGGTAACCTCGCCGTGATCGGCAACAGCGTTCAGGGTTGCCTCGGGCATGGTGTTCACGGTGTTGGGTGCGACCAGGCCGGTGACGTACAGGGTGTCCGGCAGCGAGGGGTCCTTCACACCGGTGGATGCCCACAGCGGGCGCTGTACGTTTGCGCCGTGTGCCTGCAGGCGTGCCCAACGCTCGGAGGAGAACATTTCCTCGAACACCTCGTAGGCGAGGCGTGCGTTTGCCAGGCCTGCCTTGCCCTTGAGCTGCACAGCGTCGCCGCCGGCAGCTTCGAGGCGTGCATCGATTTCGGTGTCTACGCGGGAGACGAAGAAGGATGCGACCGAGTGGATGGTGGACAGGTCCTTACCGTTCTCCAGCGCCTGCTCCAGGCCGAGCATGTAGGCGTTGATGACCTCGCGGTAGCGGGTCAGGGAGAAGATCAGAGTCACGTTCACGCTGATGCCAGCAGCCAGGGTTTCCGCGATGGGGCGCAGGCCTTCCTGGGTTGCGGGGATCTTAATCATGACGTTTTCGCGGCCCACGCGCTCGTAGAGTTCACGTGCCATCTTGGCGGTGCCTTCGGCGTCGCGTGCCAGGCGGGGGTCAACCTCGATGGAGACGCGGCCGTCAAAACCGTTGGATGCCTTGTAAACGGGTGCAAACACGTCGCAGGCTGCGCGCACGTCGTCGCAGGTTGCGGCGAAGACTGCCTCTTCAACGCTTGCGCCGGCGGCGGCAAGTTCACGCATCTGCTCGGCGTATGCGGCGCCCTTGGAGAGCGCGCCAGCGAAGATGGTGGGGTTGGTGGTCACACCGACGACGTTGTGGGTCTTGATGAGTTCGGCGAGGTTGCCGCTGGTCAGACGCTCACGGGAGAGGTCGTCAAGCCAGATGGAGACGCCGGCGTCGGAAAGCTTCTGAGTGGACTCAGACATGTGAAAACCTTCGATTCTTTGTCGAAATTGAAATTTGAGATATCAGTGAAATCTTCTGGGCGGCGGGAGGCTCCGGCTGAGCGGTCAGCCGGAGCCTACCCGTTGCGTCCGCACCCCACCCGTACAGGGGGAGCGCAGTGTGCGCGGCAGTTACCGCGGCGTTGTTACTGCCTACTTAGCGGCGTCGATGGAATCCTTAGCGGCGGCCACGACAGCCTCCGCAGTGATACCGAATTCGCGGTACAGGGTCTTCGCATCGGCGGATGCACCGAAGTGCTCGATGGACACGGCGCGGCCGGCGGTGCCGAGCAGGTCGTAC
This sequence comes from Rothia sp. HMSC071C12, assembly GCF_001813895.1. Lineage (NCBI taxonomy): Bacteria > Bacillati > Actinomycetota > Actinomycetes > Micrococcales > Micrococcaceae > Rothia > Rothia sp. HMSC071C12. The sequence continues at coordinate 141,780 of NZ_KV814369.1, read as the reverse complement.
CAGCTCATTGCCAGGCCAGCCTCGACGGAGACGCGTGCTGCAACCGAGGAGGGCAGAACCGACTCGCGGTACTCCTCGCTCTGCTCAGCGAACCACTCACGCGAAGGCATGGAGACCACGCGAGCCGCGATGCCCTGCTCGGCGAGGGTTGCGCGAGCCTGAACGGCCAGCTCAACCTCGGAACCGGTAGCGATCAGGATGACGTCCGGGGTGCCCTCGGTGTCAGCCATGATGTAGCCGCCGCGTGCGGTGCCCTCAGCGGAAGCGAACTTCTCACCCTCAGCGTCCGCGTGCACGTCTTCACGAGCCCAGACGGGCAGGTTCTGACGGGAGAGCACGATACCTGCGGGGCGGTCGGACTTCTCCAGGATGGTGCGCCATGCGACGGCGGTTTCGTTAGCGTCCGCGGGGCGAACTACGTCGAAGCCGGGGATAGCGCGCAGGGAGGAGAGGTGCTCAATCGGCTGGTGGGTGGGGCCGTCCTCGCCCACACCGATGGAGTCGTGGGTCCACACGTACAGTGCGGGAACGCCCATCAGCGCGGAGAGGCGAACAGCCGGGCGCTGGTAGTCGGAGAACACGAAGAAGGTGCCCGAGAACGCGCGGGTGGGGGAGGAGAGCACGATGCCGTTGACGATTGCTGCGGCAGCCTGCTCACGAATACCGAAGTGCAGCACGCGGCCGTAGGGGTTGCCGGTCCAGTCTTCGGTGCTGCGCGATGCCGGGTTGAAGGACTCTGCACCCTTGATGGTGGTCAGGTTCGAGCCGGCGAGGTCAGCGGAGCCGCCCCACAGTTCGGGGAAGGTGTCAGCGATAGCGTTGATGACGGTGCCGGATGCCGCGCGGGTTGCCACGGAGGTGCCAGCCTCGAACACGGGGAAGGCAGCCTTGTAGTCTGCGGGCAGTTCGCCTGCGACGAGGCGCTTGTACAGTTCGGCGCGCTCGGGGTTAGCCTTGGCCCACGCCTCGAACTTCTCGTCCCATGCCTTGTGCGCAGCGGCGCCGCGCTCGACAAGCTGGCGGGTGTGTGCCAGGACGTTCTCCTCGATGAAGAAGCTCTTGGCGGGGTCGAAGCCGAGCAGTTCCTTGGTTGCGGCGACCTCTTCAGCACCGAGCTTGGAGCCGTGCACTGCGCCGGTGTTCTGCTTGGTGGGCGCAGGGTAGCCGATGATGGTGCGCAGCTCAATGAAGGAGGGCTTGTCGGTGACAGCCTTCGCACGCTCAATAGCGGCGTACAGTTCTGCGACGTCCTCAACGTAGTCGCCGGTGCGGGTCCAGTCCACGCGCTGAACATCCCAGCCGTAGGACTCGTAGCGCTTTGCTACGTCCTCGGTGAAGGCAACGTCGGTGTCTTCCTCAATGGAGATGTGGTTGCGGTCCCAGACGACGATCAGATTGCCGAGCTCCTGGTGACCTGCGAGCGCGCACGCCTCGGCGGTGACGCCTTCCTGCACGTCACCTTCGGAGGCGATGACGTAGACGTGGTGGTCGAAGGGGGAGGTGCCCGGTGCTGCTTCAGGGTCGAACATGCCGCGCATACGGCGCTGTGCGTAGGCGAAACCAACGGCGGATGCCAGGCCCTGGCCGAGCGGGCCGGTGGTGATTTCTACACCCTTGGTGTGCTTGTATTCGGGATGGCCGGGGGTGAGGGCACCCCAGGTGCGCAGGGCTTCCAGGTCCTTCATTTCCAGGCCGTAGCCGCCGAGGAACAGCTGAGTGTACAGGGTGAGGGAGGTGTGGCCGGGGGAGAGGATGAAGCGGTCACGGCCTTCCCAGCGGTCGTCGGAGGGATCCTGGTTCATGACCTTCTGGAAGAGCAGGTAGGCGACCGGCGCCAGGCTCATTGCGGTGCCGGGGTGGCCGGATCCAACCTTTTCTACGGCGTCTGCGGCGAGGATACGTGCGGTATCTACGGCGCGCTGGTCGGTTTCTGTCCACTGGAAGTTCTCTGCCACGTGGGTGTCCTTTCACAACGTGAGTGGATGCGCCAGCAGGCTTGTGCTAGCGCGCTGTCCGTCGGGTGTAACGTGCCTTCCGGGGTGCTTATTCCCGCGCCGGTAGGTGCCTGGTTAGGTACCAGGGTAGGTGCGGGGCGTCCGGAGAGTTGTTTCGACCCTTTCGTTTTAACAGGATAGTTCACTGGGCGGAAGTATCCGGTGTGTGAATGCAGACATTCACAGGGTGATACGGGGCTGAGATGGAGAAAAAGCTACGCTACAACGCGGGCGCTGTGGATTTCACGGTGCATGTTTGAGCTGTGTTTCTGAGCTATGCGCTGAATATTGTTCAGTAACGTAACAATTTTTGTGTAAGTGGTGAAGCTCATGTTAAGGTTGAGCAGGAAGGTTGCAGACCGAAACAGTGGTTGGGTCGGTCTGCATCTCGGTGATTGAAGCCCCTCCTCCGCGTAAGAACCGTTGATTATCTTACTGTGGTGGTGAGATAAAAGGTTCTGGAGGAGGGTGCTTTCTTTTAGTCTCTGACCGTACACTTTGTGCAAGGTTGAGGCTAAAGGTTTGTGTTATATGAATGGGCGCCGGATATGGTCGGAAACATATCCGGCGCCCGCCTTTTTAACCTGCAGTTGCTTTAGCTGTATGCGCGAAAAGCGCTGCCTGCCAGGTTGCTACTAGTCAGACCACTTGAGCTAGTCAGACCACTTGAACTTGCGCGAGGCAATAAACCCAATGACCACGGTCCACACGATGAGTACCCAGTGCGGGTCGGCAAGCCACTGATGCTGAATGAAGTTGCCGCGCAACGCATCGCCCAGAGCCGCCGAGGGCGACCACGCCACGATTCCGGCGTACCAGTCGGGGAAGGACTTGAGCGGGAACACCACGCCGCCAGCACCGGCAAGAATGACCCAGGCAATATTCACGATGGCGAGGGTCGCCTCCGCGCGCACCGTGCCGGCAATGAGCAGACCCAGCGCCGTAAACGCGCCGGCACCCATGAGCATCGTGATGATGGAGCGCGAGACAGCGATAGCGTCCGGGCGCCAGCCCAGACCGTACCCGAGCGCCGCCACCAGCGTGAACTGAATCGCCACGACCACCAGCACCGCAATGCACTTGCCCATGATTAGGCCGTTACGGCCCAGGGGAGTGGTCGCAAGGAACCGCAGCACACCGTAGCGGCGATCAAAACCGGTCGCAATGCCCTGGCCTGACAGCGCCGTAGAAATCACGCAGAGCGCCAGAACGCCGGGGACCGCCGCATCCATGCGGGATACACCGACTGAGTTTGCGTACTCATCAATCAGACCGGTGAACCGCAGGGCGATAAGCGCCATGACGGGAAAAATAATGTTGAGCATCAGCTGCTCGCCGTTGCGGAGCATCGCCATGGTCTCGTAGCGGCCCTGCTCGATCACGCGCACGAGCGGGTAGTTCGCGCGCGGGGGAATATATTCTTCGTCTTCGTCAATGGAGGAGACTCTGGGGCGGGTGTCTACGGGGTGGGTGTTCGTGGCGCGTTCTTCCATTCGGTTCCCTTCCGCTCGGCTCTCTTCTGCAGGCTTTTCTTTTACTTGGTTTTCTGCCGCCCGGTTGTTGGCCGCCCGGTTGTTGTTAGTGCGTGCGGTGTTACTCATCGGATATCACGTCCTGAAATGTCGAGGAAGACATCCTCAAGAGTCTTCGGTTCCATGGTGAGAGAAATCGGCATGAGGTAACGTTCGGCGAGCGCCGAGGTGAACGCCGCCAGGTGCTCGGGACGCAGTGCGCCGACCAGCTCATACTCGCCGGGTACGGAGGGCGCACCGTCACGAGCCGGGGTGTAGGGCACCTTCTCGATGAGCTCCACACCGGCACGCAGATGCGCGGGCAGCAGCTGCTCACGGGTGGGGGTGGGTGCATCCAGTGTGTACTGCATGCGGTTTGTGCTGTCGCTGGCGATAAGCTCGGAGACGGTGCCTTCCTGAACCGTGGTGCCGTTTTCAATGATGTAGACGTAATCGGCGAGCTTCTGCGCGTCGTCAATCAGGTGCGTGGTGAGCACAATCGCGGTGCCGAGTTCACGCTGTTCACGAATGATGTCGAAGACGACGTTGCGGGATTGCGGATCCAGGCCCGCGGAAGGCTCGTCGAGGAAGAGCACGTCCGGGCGGCCGATGAGGGCGGCAGCGAGGGAGACACGCTGCTTCTGACCACCCGAGAGACGGCGAATCGTGGTGCCGTTGAAAGCATCAATGCCCAGGCGTTCTGCAAGCTCTTCGACCGGGTACGGGTCGGTGTACATGGTCGAGATGTGCTCGAGTAGCGGAATGGGGTGCATGGCGTTGGGCAGGCCGCCGTCCTGGAGCATAATGCCGACCTTGGCGCGCAGCTCCGGGTCCGCCTGCAGCGGGTTTTCTCCGAGCAGGCGCACGGTACCGCGGGTGGGTTTGAGTAGGCCCTGGGCGCAGGCGAGGGTCGTGGTTTTACCGGCACCATTGGCTCCGAGGAGGACGACCACTTCACCGGGGAAGACGCGCAGGTTGACCTTGTTGACGGCGCGGTAGAGCCCGCTGGCGGTGAGCCGTTCGGGGTATTTGGTGCGGAAGGCGCGTGAGGGTTTGAACTCTTTGATGAGGTCTTTAATGCTGAGCGCCGGTTCTTCGGCGACGATGCGTCGTCGTGCGGTGGGGGAGGCGCTGGGCTCCGTGTGGTGCTCAGCGTGTGCCGTTGGCGCGGCGGATGCACGCCCAGGGTGGTCCTGCTGGCCCGCGGTGGTGGTCTCCATAGACAGTCACTTTCGATTTTTTCGATGAAGGAGCGTGTGTGCCCCCTTCATCTTATGCCCTAACTCACGTTTAAAGCACACCCGTAACGACTCAAAAGTTCACCTTAAGGTAGAAAAGTTAGCAAGTAGGAGTACCTAACTAGCCAAAGGAAAACTAATTAGGACATACTTTATTTGTGTATTCCGTGAATAAGACCCCTCAGCGCGCCTCAACGAACGAGGCGCAGACCCGAAACGGCACCCGAACCGCCGCCTCGGGCTCTACTGGTGCTTCCAGTACAAAGTCCTCCGCGGCACGCACATCCAAGCGCAAAGCCGAGGCAGAAGAACGCACCAGGGACCGCGTCCTGCGTGAAGTCCTCAATAACGGCCCCGTATCCGCAGCAACCCTCGGTGAGCTCCTCAGCCTCACCCCCGCAGCGGTACGCCGCCACCTCGACGCCCTCGAATCCAACAACATGATCGAGGTCGCGCCCATCAAAAAGCACGGCGCCGGAGCTGGACGACCCGCCCGCCGCTACGTGATCGCCCCCCAGGGCCACGAACGCCTCGGCAACGACTACCTCATCATCGCCCGCGACGCCCTGCAAATGCTCCGCGACACGGTTGGGCAGGAAGCCCTCGAAGCTTTCGCCTCCGCCCGCGCCGCAGAAATGGAAGCCCGCTACCGACCCGTCGTAGAAGCCGCCGGTGATGACGTGGCAGCCAGAGCGCAGGCGCTCGCAGAGGCAATGAGCAAGGACGGTTTCGTGGCGACCGCTCAGGTCACCGCGCCTCCTGCAGGGCGAACCGTTCCCGAGCATTTTCTGGCAAGTATTCAGCTCTGTCAGGGTCACTGCCCGGTACGCGACCTCGCTGGAGACTTCCAAGTGTTCTGCGAGCAGGAAACCGGGATTATTTCTGACCTGCTCGGCGTTGATGTCCGTAGGCTTTCAACCATGGCTTCGGGTGCTCACGTGTGTACCACGCACGTGCCCCTGAACCGTGTCACCGCCGAGGGTGAGAAGAACGCAGAAGAATCCTAGAGAAACTTATTCCTAGAGAAACCTTCCGCGTAACGCTTACCGCAGTACCCCGCGGCGCACCCCGATGAACCCCTCAAGGGGCGCGACTCGCACGCTGAAACCCGCCCGTCCCACGCTGCGTTAAACGCCGTGGTCGAGAGCGGCATCAGCCCCTAAAACTACCGCGCCTGCAACCGGCAGGTGGCGGAGAGAAATGTAATAACCATCGAAGAAAGGCCGTAATGACTGAGAAAGTTGGGCAGAACGCCAACGACACCGTCATTTCAGAGATCCTGGAGATGAACCCCGAACTCGAGGGCATTGGCAACTACGAGTACGGTTGGGCAGACTCCGACGAAGCAGGCCAGGTAGCAAAGCGCGGCCTGGACGAGAACGTCGTGCGCGACATCTCTGCGAAGAAGAACGAACCCCAGTGGATGCTGGATATGCGTCTGAAGGCGCTGAAGTTCTTTGAGCGTAAGCCCATGCCCACCTGGGGTGCGGATCTTTCCGAAATCGACTTCGACAACATCAAGTACTTCGTGCGCTCGACCGAGGGTCAGGCGGCTTCTTGGGAGGAACTGCCCGAGGATATCCGCACCACCTACGAGCGTCTGGGTATTCCCGAGGCGGAGCGTAACTCCCTCGTCGCGGGTGTGGCTGCACAGTACGAGTCTGAGGTCGTGTACCACCAGATCCGTGAGGACCTGGAGAAGCAGGGCGTGATTTTCGTCGATACCGATACCGGTCTGCGCGAATACCCCGAACTGTTCAAGGAATACTTCGGCTCCATCATCCCGATTGGTGACAACAAGTTCTCCGCACTGAACACCGCCGTATGGTCCGGTGGCTCCTTCGTGTACGTTCCCCCGGGAGTTCACGTGGAGATCCCGCTGCAGGCGTACTTCCGCATTAACACCGAGAACATGGGCCAGTTCGAACGCACCCTGATCATCGCTGACGAGGGCTCCTACGTTCACTACATTGAGGGCTGCACCGCCCCCATCTACAAGTCCGACTCCCTGCACTCCGCAGTGGTTGAGATTGTGCTGAAGAAGAACGCACGCGTTCGCTACACCACCATCCAGAACTGGTCGAACAACGTCTACAACCTGGTGACCAAGCGTGCGGTTGCGCACGAGGGCGCCACCATGGAATGGGTGGACGGCAACATCGGTTCAAAGGTCACCCAGAAGTACCCGGCTGTTTACATGGTCGGCGAGCACGCTAAGGGTGAGACCCTGTCCATCGCATTCGCGGGTGAGGGTCAGCACCAGGACACCGGTTCGAAGATGGTTCACATTGCACCGAACACCTCCTCGACCATTGTGTCCAAGTCCGTGGCACGTAACGGCGGCCGCAGCGCATACCGTGGCCTGGTTCAGGTTCGTGAGGGCGCTAAGCACTCCAAGTCCTCCGTGGTCTGTGACGCACTGCTGGTGGACACCATCTCCCGCTCCGACACCTACCCCTACGTGGATGTCCGCGAGGACGATGTAACCATGGGTCACGAGGCGACCGTTTCCCGCGTCTCCGAGGACCAGCTGTTCTACCTGATGCAGCGCGGCCTGAGCGAAGAAGAAGCAATGGCGATGATCGTCCGCGGCTTCGTTGAGCCTATCGCCCGCGAGCTGCCGATGGAGTACGCACTCGAACTGAACCGCCTGATCGAACTTCAGATGGAAGGATCTGTGGGCTAATGCCGACCAACGAAGAAACCCTGGGTTACCACTCCCCGATCATCCCCGGCATGGACCAGGAGGGCGAGAAGCTCGCCACCGAGTTCGCCCACGATGACACCCTGATGCGCGCCACCGAGGCACACCACCAGGGCTCCAACCCGAACAACGTCCAGAAGGTACTCGAAGCATCCCGTGCAGAGCGTAAGACCTCCTACAACGTGGAAGACTTCGCACCCCTGACCGGTCGTGAAGAGGACTGGCGCTTCACCCCGCTGAAGCGTCTGGGTGGCCTGCACCTGGAGAAGCTGACCGGCACCGCACCGGCACCGAAGATCACTGCACCCGAGCAGGTTCAGGTTGAGACCGTCTCCCGCGAGGACGCACGCATCGGCTCCGCGGGTATCCCCGAGGACCGTGTGGCAGCGAACGCGTGGTCCAACTTCACCGAAGCAACCGTGGTGACCATCCCCGCCGAAGCTGAACTGGCTGAGCACGTGGAAATCGACATCACCGGCACCGGCAACGAGGCTGCCGCGCAGCACATCGTGATTGAGGCTAAGCCCTTCTCGAAGGCTGTCGTGGTTCTGCGCCACACCGGCTCCACCGTCCTGGCACAGAACGTTGAGTTCGTGGTGAACGACGAGGCTGAGCTAAACGTTGTTTCCGTGCAGCAGTGGGCTGACGACGCGATCCACACCTCCGCACACTACGCTAAGCTGGGCCGCAACGCACGCTTCAAGCACGTTGTGGTGTCCCTCGGCGGCGACCTGGTGCGCGTGACCCCCTCCACCAAGTTCACCGCTCCCGGCGCTGAGACTGAAATGTACGGCCTGTACTTCGTAGACGCAGGCCAGCACATTGAGTCCCGCCTGTTCGTGGACCACTCCGTACCCAACTGCAAGTCCCGCGTGACCTACAAGGGCGCGCTGCAGGGTAAGGGTGCGCACTCCGTATGGGTTGGTGACGTTCTGATTGGTAAGGATGCAGAAGGCACCGACACCTACGAGCTGAACCGTAACCTGCTGCTGGAAGTTGGCCCCCGCGCCGACTCCGTGCCGAACCTGGAGATTGAGACCGGCCTGATTGAGGGCGCCGGCCACGCATCCACCACCGGCCAGCTCGATGAGCAGCACCTGTGGTACCTGCAGGCTCGCGGTATTCCGGAGGCTGAGGCACGCCGTCTGGTCGTGCGCGGCTTCCTGAACGAGATTATTCAGCAGATCCGTGTTCCCGAACTTGAAGAGCAGCTCACCGAGGCCCTTGAGGCAGAGCTCGCCCTCAGCAACAACTAAGCTTTACCAGGAGAAATCAATGTCTACTCTTGAAATCAAGGACCTTCACGTCTCGGTTATCCTCGACGACGAAACCACCAAGCCCATCCTGAAGGGCGTTAACCTGACCATCAACTCGGGCGAGATTCACGCCATCATGGGCCCGAACGGTTCCGGTAAGTCCACTCTGGCTTCCACCATTGCTGGCCACCCCAAGTACCAGGTTGACTCCGGTCAGATCCTGCTCGATGGTGAGGACATCACCGAGATGAGCGTGGACGAGCGTGCACGCGCAGGCCTGTTCCTGGCTATGCAGTACCCGGTTGAGATCCCCGGCGTGACCATGTCTAACTTCCTGCGTTCCGCTAAGACCGCTGTGGACGGCAAGGCTCCCTCCCTGCGTACCTGGACTAAGGACGTTAAGGAAGCCATGAAGAACCTGGAGATTGACCCCGCGTTCATCGCACGTAACGTGAACGAGGGCTTCTCTGGTGGTGAGAAGAAGCGCCACGAGATCCTTCAGCTGGAGCTGCTCAAGCCCAAGTTCGGCATCCTGGACGAGACCGACTCCGGTCTGGACGTTGACGCACTGAAGATCGTGTCTGAGGGCGTTAACCGTGCGCACGAGGCTAACGACATGGGCGTCATGCTGATTACCCACTACACCCGCATCCTGCGCTACATCAAGCCGCAGTTCGTGCACGTGTTCGTGGACGGCAAGATGGTTGACCAGGGCGGCCCCGAGCTGGCTGACCGCCTGGAAGAAGAGGGCTACGTAGCTTACGTAGGTAAGAAGTAAGCTTCTTCCCTGACCGGATTCTGACAGAAAGATAGAACTATGACTGAGACTGTGCAGGGTCGTGTTCCTCAGGAAGAGATTGAGGAAGCCCTCAAGGAGGTCATTGACCCGGAGCTCGGCGTCAATATTGTTGACCTCGGTCTGCTCTACGGTCTGCGCTGGGATGAGGATGGAACCCTCATTCTGGACCTGACTCTGACCACTGCGGCGTGCCCGCTGCAGGAGGTTATTGAGGAGCAGGTTCAGAGCAACCTGGATAACCTGGTTGATTCTTGGCGTGTGAACTGGGTTTGGATGCCGCCGTGGGGTCCGGAGCGTATTACTGAGGACGGCCGCGATATGATGCGCGCGCTGGGCTTCAACATCTAAGCTCCTGACTCGTAGATAAGGTACCCGCCCGGTGCCGAAGGTGTATGCCTTCGGCACCGGGCGGGTATTTTTGTGTCTTCTGGGTTTTGCGCCTACCTAGTCGTTCAGGTGCAGCAGCTTCAGCGAGTGCTCATACTTGATCATGAGGCAGGTACGAGTCGGTTCCTCCAGAAGTGCCAAACGCTGCGGGTCAGTATTATCCGCAATATCGGCAAGCTTCACCAGACGAGCCAAATCATTCACACGCACCCGGCTCAGATACGACTCACGCGACTCACCCGGGCGGCGGGTCAAGGCCTCAATCGCATCCACAATACGCGCCGAGAAGTGACGAGCCAGATATGCGAGGGAAACGCCGGTATCCTCCACCGTGTCATGCAGCAGCGCCACGATCTGCGCTTCAGCCTTCAGCTCCTCCAAAGAAATATCAGGGTGAGTCGCGGCAGCCAACTCACACGCAAGCTTACGTACCCCAAGAGCCACACGGCGAGGGTGGGAGATGTAGGGCCAGCCGTTACGGTCAGTCTGCCCCTCATGCGCCTTATCAGCGATGCTGTCTGCCAGGCGAACCATCTCTTTGTAGTAGTTATTCGACATGAGAACCTCCGTTGGTTTGAACTCCTGCGAGTTGATGGTCTCAGCGACGTTTTCCGCACCAACGCGGCACGGGTGGTAGCTGGTACCAACACTCTACGCCAGCTGTGGGGCTGCGGTGGCGGAACTCGCCCGAAACACCCTTAATACGTCAAATATGACGCGCCGAAGAAGAAAATAGGGTGCTTTATGTCTGCAAATCATAAACTTGGTGCCTGTTCTACCAGAGTTCTGCAGCGGATACCGACCCGCAGGAGGCGCCCCGCACCACCGCGAAAGTGTCTGCCGCACCCTTTGGCGCCGCCCGGTGTAACTCGCCCAAAATCTCATATGGTGGCAAAAAAATTTCTAACTTTTTCTGGCGAAAACAGGTGCTCAAACCGCCCAACACAAAGGCAGTTTAAGCGTGTTTAGCACACACCGATACACACTCATCAAACGAAAAAATTACACGCCCTCCGTGCCCTGCTAAAACATCCAAAAACCCGGATTTTTGTGCGAAAATACGCGATAAACTGGGGGCAACCAAACATCGGAGAACACCATGGCAGAGCTCTACGAGCGCTTCGTCGCTTTGTATCCCTACCCACACGAGCGAATCCGCCACGGCGCCCCACGAGCCGAACTTAACCGGCGATACCTCGAACACCTCTACGAGGGCAAGAACCGGGGAACAACCCCCATCGTGGTTGCCCTCGACCCGACCCTGCTCGGAACCATTGAGAATAACGTCTCCCTACGTACCTCAACCCCAGTACAGGACATCACCGCCGACACCGTCAAGCGGTACGCACACGAGCTCATCACCGACCAGCATCGTTACCTGGATCAAGTCGGTGTAGAAGTCGCCGCGCACGAGGCGTTCCGGCACCTGAACGAGAGCACCTACCTGCAGACCTACCGCCGCCTCATGGAGAACGGCGAACTCGGCGAAGACGATATTGGCACGCCCCTGAAAGCGGAGTACCCCTTCGAACTGACCGCCGGCATCATCAATGAGAAGGTTAAGGCCACCGACATTGACAGCGCCGCGGAACTGCTCATCATGGACCTGCCGCTGCGGGACGCATCCGGGGTGTTCGCCTACCTGCCCTTTGGCGGGTGGGATTCCAGTCCCAGCCCCGAGGCGATGCTGTCCATTGCCCGCTACTGGTTTGAACGCGACGACGCCTACCCGGCTGTTATCGCCTCAGACTTTATCGAGTTCTACACGCCGGTGCCGGTCACAACCCGCCGCGACGCCGAAATCCTGGCGGTCGAGCACACGATGGTTTCCTCGGCGATGCCGGTGCGTGTCTACCGCGGCTTCGACAAGCTCGTGGAGGCGCTCTACGGTCAGCACGACTGGTACCTGTGGTGGGAGCAGCTCCCGGCGGTGCTCCTCATTGAAACGCCCTAAACCAGCCTAGCTAGGCGAGTTAAAGCGAAGGGGCGGGATGAACCTACACGGTTCACCCCGCCCCTCTCGCGTATCTGCGCTAGTTCAGCTCGTCCACGTGCCGCGCCCGCAAAGCACGAGCGGTCGCCGTCGCGTAATCAACCGCCTGCACCACCCACGGAATCAGCAGCCGCCAATACATGCGCTTGGGCAGGTTACGCGCCACCGCCGCCCTGCGCAACGCACCCCAACGGTCCATGAGCGCCGGAATTGACCGGATCATCAACGCAATCAGCAGACCCAGACGCTCTGGGGAAAGACCAACGAAACGTAGCGGCGAACACAGCCTCACAAAGCCGTCAATCAGAACCGGCAGGGGAGTGCTCACCAGCAGAGCGCGGGACGCATAAAAAGCCGTCAGCATAGTCGCGATAGCATCCGCGCCGGAGGCGTACTGACCCGTAAACACGTAATAGCCGACCATAATCAGTAGCAGCAGAGACAGCGTGCGAACCACCAGCCACAGCTGGGAGGCAGGCACACCAGCCCATAGAGCGCACAGCGTGGAGGCAACCAAAGCCACCAGCGCCACCTGCCAGCTGGTCACCGCCAACAGCAGAAACAACCCAAAGAAGAGCGTGCCCTTGAACCACAGCGGCGCCCGATGCACCGGCGTGTTCAACGGCTGGTAGAAACCCACCAGCAGAGTACCGGGGATGAAATCCGAGCCCTGGCCGGCGGGGCGAGGATTCACGCGCGGCGTGTTAGCGCCCATGCGCGCCTCCTGCAGTGTCCGTGCTGTCGCCTGCATCTTCGATATCGGCGCCTTCATTCGGGAACCCCTCGGCACACCACGTGCGGTACTGCTGAACCAGCTGCGCCGCATCCCCCTGGGCGAGCAAACGACCGTCATGAATAATCACGGCTTCATCGCAGGACGCCGCCAAATCCAGGTCGTGCGTGCTGAGCACCAGCATCTGATCCAGCGACTCCAAATGCTTGAGTAGCCGCGCGCGATTACGCAAATCCAGCAGGGTGGTCGGCTCATCGAGCAGAAGAATCTGCGGGCGCGCCGCCAGCACGCTGGTGAGAGCGACCAGCTGCTTTTCGCCTCCTGAGAGGGTGAAAACGCTCTGGTTCTCCAGGTGCTCGAGGCCGCGTTCGCGGAGCAGTTCACGAATCCGTTCGCGGCGCTGCTCACCGCTGAGGGTGCTACCTTCAACGGCTGCGGCACGGCGCAGGCTCAGGTCAATATCTTCGGCAACGGTGGGCATAATCAGCTGCGCCTCCGGCTGGGCGAAGAGCATGCCCACGCCCTCAAAAGCACCCGGGGAATTACCGCGAGCACCCGTCGAGCCGCGGCTCGGTGTCTCCAGAGTGTCGACACCGTTCACTCGCACAATACCTTCATCCGGGTGGGTGAGCCCGTTAAAAAGCCCTAGCAGGGTCGACTTGCCGCTACCGTTCAGGCCCAGCACCGCGGTGCGCTTCGCCGTGAACCGCAGGCTTACATCCTTGAGGATACGGCGATGCCCGCCTTCGGGCAGCTCGGTGAAAACACTCACCGATTCAAGCTCAAGGGCGGGCATGCTGGTAGAGGCGCTCACCGCCTGCTCGCCTTGCACCTGCTGCGGTGCAGGCTGGCGCGTGGAGCGGCGAAAAAACATAGCTATCCTCTCGTGTGGCACATTGTGTGCTTTTAACGCTGGGCAGAAGCCAGGGACGGGAAGGCGCGGCGTACCGACAAACCAACCAGAACCGCGATCGTGGACTTCACCAGATCCCAGGGAACGAATACCATTGCCGCGCTGAACGCGGCGTCAAAAGTCATGTGGGCGTTCACCATCATACCGGCGATACCGCAGGCGGTCAGAACCACAAAACCGCAGAAGTTCGCGACCAGAGCCATAAGGAAGGTCGCGCCAACCGAACGGGTGTTGCGGGTGAGCAGGTATGCGAGGGTACCGGCAATAGCGGCGAAGGGCAGGAAGCCGAGCAGATAACCGGCACTCGGGGAGGCGAGCGTACCCAAACCGGCGCCGCCCTTAGCGAAGATGGGCAGGCCAGCGAAACCAACCAGCAGGTACAGCGCCACGGAGGCGGTGGCACGCTTGCCGCCGAGCACCTGTGCGGTGATGTAAATGCCGAGGGTCTGGAAGGTGAAGGGAACCGCAACGCCGCCCAAGCTGACGGCGGGCATGATGGCGAGCGCGGCGATGAAGCCCGCGAACACTGCGATGAGGGAGAGGTCGGTGGCGAGGGAGGTCTTTGCCGCTACGTTACGGCGCGGTGCCTGGGGTGCCTGGGGTTCCTGGGCTGATTCGCGCACGGAATCGGTCATTGGGGTGGTACTCCTTTGATGCGTATTGCTCTGCAGATTTTTCTACAGAGTTGAGGGTGGCGGTGGTTGACTGTTTGTCACAACCCAGTTTTGAACAATGTTCTATGAATGGTGTTCGGTATGTATAGTACACCGCATACCACAAAAACAAAAGGTGCCCCACATGCGCACTCGGCACACCTGCACTAAAATTGATGAGGTGCTCTGCGCGCTCGCCGCCTCTAACCCGGCAAATCCCGCCTACCGAGCACTATCAACCCACACACCAGACCGCCATCCGGAAAGGCACCCATGATTGCTGTACAGAACCTCGAATTGCGTGCAGGCGCGCGCCTGCTCATGGAAGAGGTCACCTTCCGCATCGATAAGGGCGACAAGATTGGTCTGGTGGGCCGCAACGGTGCTGGTAAGACCACTATGACTAAGGTGCTTGCCGGTCTGACCCTGCCCGCTGACGGTACGGTCACCCGCAGCGGCACTATCGGCTACCTTCCGCAGGACCCGAAGGTGGATGACATGAGCCAGCTGGCGCGTGACCGCATCCTTTCGGCGCGTGGCCTGGATGGTGTGGCGCGCAAGATGCGTCAGGCGCAGGACGATATGGCGAGTGAGGACCCGGCGGTGCGCGCTAAGGGTATGCGCCGCTACGACCGTCTTGAGGCTGAGTTCATTGCCGGCGGCGGCTACGCGGCTGAGTCGGAGGCGGCGGTCATCACCTCCAACCTGGACCTGCCGGAGCGTGTGCTCGCCCAGCCGCTGTCTACTCTGTCGGGTGGTCAGCGTCGCCGCGTGGAGCTGGCGCGTATTCTCTTCTCCAATGCGGACACCATGCTGCTGGATGAGCCGACCAACCACCTGGACGCCGATTCGATTCTGTGGCTGCGCGACTTCTTGAAGAACTTCTCAGGTGGCCTGATGGTCATTAGCCACGATGTTGAGCTGATGGAGCTGGTCGTCAACCGCGTCTTCTACCTGGACGCGAACCGCTGCGTGATTGACCAGTACAACATGGGTTGGAAGAACTACCTGACTCAGCGTGAGCAGGATGAGCACCGCCGCAAGCGTGAGCGTGCGAATGCGCAGAAGAAGGCGAATGCTCTGATGGAGCAGGCGAATAAGATGCGCGCGAAGGCGACGAAGGCTGTTGCCGCTCAGCAGATGATTAAGCGTGCTGAGAAGCTTCTGCGCGGCCTGGAGGAGGAGCGTCAGAGCGATAAGGTTGCGGCGATTCGCTTCCCGGATCCGGCGCCGTGCGGTAAGACTCCGCTCTCTGCGCAGGGCCTGTCGAAGTCCTATGGCTCTCTGGAGATTTTCACGGACGTTGATTTGGCGATTGACCGCGGTTCGCGAGTGGTGGTGCTGGGCCTGAACGGTGCCGGTAAGACCACTCTGCTGCGCATGCTGGCTGGTTCCACCGAGCCTGATACGGGTGAGGTTGTGTACGGTCACGGCGCGAAGCTGGGCTATTTTGCGCAGGAACACGAAATTCTTGATGGCGACCGCACTGTCTTTGAGAACATGAAGTCTGCCGCGCCGGATCTGGATGACACCCGCGTGCGCACGATTCTGGGTTCGTTCCTGTTCTCCGGTGATGACGTGGATAAGCCTGCCGGTGTGCTTTCCGGCGGTGAGAAGACCCGTCTGTCCCTGGCGACCCTGGTGGCGTCGAGTGCGAATGTGCTACTGCTCGATGAGCCGACCAACAACCTGGACCCCGCCTCGCGTGAGGAGATTCTGAACGCGTTGAAGGCGTACCAGGGCGCTATCGTGATGGTTTCTCACGATGAGGGTGCCGTGGAGGCGCTGGATCCTGAGCGTGTGCTGCTTCTACCGGATGCGGTGGAGGACCTATGGTCGAAGGATTACCAGGATCTGATTTCGCTGGCTTAAAGCAATATCCGCTGACATCAAAGCATGGAGGAGGCTCCGGTACCGTGTGGTGCCGGGGCCTCTTTGCGTGTATTGCGCGTTGTTTTATTGTCTGGTGGGTATTGTTTGTGGCGTATTGTCTGGGGTGTATTGTCCAGGGCGTATTTTTGTGTTCTGAAAATGTGTTGCGGAGATATTGCCGGTATTTTTCTCGTGAATAGTGCGGAAAAATGTGACCTGAGCCGTGGGGTTGTATTGTTTTCTGAGCGTGTGTGCTGTTATTGCGTTCCTGTGCATGGGAACTGTGGGTTCTGACACACGAAACTTGCGGCGTATTTGACGGGAAATAATGTTGTCTTGTGGGTTTTTCTGAGGTAAAGAAAAGCTCTCAGGCGATATTTCAGGGGGTCTGTGTGGGATTTTCGAATTTTTCATGTGTCTCTACATACATTGTGGGAAAAATGGTAGAAACACAACATGCGTGGGGCGTAGACTTATAACTGTTCCCGCCATTGCGAGGACGCAAATGCGAAACATTAGGGCTCACTACCGATGGTGAGCTAACGCGGGGGAGAAGAGATTCCCGCCCGCTCACGAAGGAGAACTGCCAATGCACAACACTGAGTTCGAGAAGTACCCCACCTCCGGTGAAGAGAACGTTGAGGTTGACGTCTTCTGGCCCATCCAGGACGCTTAATCTCTCACCCCGATAGGTCGGGATAAGGATTAGAAAAGCGCCCCGTCGCTTCCGTAGGGAAGTGACGGGGCGCTTTGCTGTCCTCAGTGAGAATTTAGTTATGCGGCACGTTATGCGGCATGAATACCCAGTCCGAACATTTGCAGAGGGTATTCGGTAAAGCCCATCATGGCTGCCGCGTACCAGGCGACGTACCCGGTCAGTGCTAGAACGAGTGCCTTCTCACGTACGCTGCCAGCATCACCCAGAATCGGCAGTGCCATGTAGCCGCTCTTTTTCCATAGGGGGGACGCCACCAGGGGCTTGATGACGATGGGGTAGAGGGGCAGCAGTCCGCGGGTTGTCAGCAGGTCGCCAATCAGGTGAATGGTCGCGCCGACCGAAATAGCCCAGGGGAGCAGTGCCAGCGAATCAGTCGTGTAGGCGGCGTACCCGAGGGCGACGGCACCGATCCATCCACCCGGTGCGCCGAGCACGCGCAATGCCAGACCGCCCGAGAATGCGGCAAGAAGAAGTGAAGCCCAGGGGATTCCGTTGTAGCTCAGGTTGGCACTGAAATAGGCGATTGCCCAGAAAGCTACCAGACCCAAAATGGAGTGCGTTCCCTTGCGGTGCCCGCCGCTGACTGCCCCGACAATGCGTGCTACCCAGCGTGAAATGGGCGGAATGGAGTTGGCGATACTGCCGTTGTGGTGGTCAATATCCGGTAGCATGCCCGCACCGGCGCACGCCAGGGTGGTCACGATGATGGTGGGGGTATCGGGAACCTGCACCACTCCCGTCTCGACGAGCACTAGCCAGCCAGCTGCGGCGCTGACGGTGTGCGAATAGCCCATCATGGGGAGGTGCCTCCTTGAATGCGATTGCTCAGCGAGTGTGATTGCCCTGCGAGTGTGGTTGCCTGGGTGCCGGGATGTTCACTCGAACTAATTAGAACAAATATAGCATATATCGAAATTACTTTCGATAGGCTGGGTTATTACTCAAGCGGAGCCACCTCAAGCGGCATCACCTCTCAAGTGGCACTACCCCTTAAAGGGCAGAGTCTGCTTCCAGAACTCACGCTCGCGCAGGTAATTCTCCAGCCAGCCCACGTGCTCGGAGCACGCCAACCAGATCTTGCGGCGCTCGGGGGCGTGCACCTTCGGGTTGTTCCAGAGCAACTGAAATTCTGCCGCCTGCTGGCAGCCCTTGCGGGAGCACTTGGCGTACTCGGGCTGTGCATCCTGAGAAAGTGAACCGAGCAGATCCATGTCTTCTTATCCTTACTATTGCGCCTCGACGTGCGGTGTTATTCCGTGCCCGCGCGACCGGGCAGAAAAGGGGTGCGGGCTGTTCCGCTTCAGCTAGTGTACGCGCCCGATGAGGCATGTAAAAGAAGGGGAGCAGGTGTTCAGTGTTCAAGAGTGGAGTGTAGCCTGCGGCACCTTTGCGCTAAAACGCGGTAAAATAGGGTTTGTCTGTCCATCCGTCCACACCCCAACCGCGTAGCCGCTGCATCGGCTCTGATCGTGAGGGGTCGACTCATCAAGGAAGCTCATGAGCGAGAACACTCCCAAGACCGTGCTGGTCACCGGCGGCAACCGAGGCATCGGCTACGAAATTGCCAAGGAATTCCAGGCAGCAGGACACAATGTCTGCATCACCTACCGCAGCGGTGAAGCCCCCGAAGAATTTTTCGCCGTCAAGGCAGATGTACGCGATGCCGACAGCATTAACGAAGCATTCAAGGCAATTGAAGCAGAGTTCGGCCCCGTGGAGGTGCTGGTCGCCAATGCAGGTATCACCCGCGACATGCTGCTGATGCGCATGAAGGAATCCGACTTCACCGACGTGGTCGACACCAACCTCACCGGTTCTTTCCGTGTGGTTCAGCGCGCCATCAAGGGCATGCTGAAGCTCAAGCGCGGCCGCATCATCCTGGTTTCCTCCGTGGTGGGTCTGTACGGTTCCCCCGGCCAGGTCAACTACTCCGCATCTAAGGCTGCACTGGTCGGTATGGCACGCTCCATCACCCGTGAGCTGGGCGGCCGTAACATCACCGCTAACGTGGTGGCACCGGGCTTCATTAACACCGCAATGACCGAGGTTCTGCCCGAGGAAACCAAGAAGAACTACCTGGCGTCCATCCCCGCTGGTCGTTTCGCGGAGGCGGAAGAGGTCGCTCGCGTGATTCGCTGGCTCGCATCCGATGAGGCTAGCTACATTTCTGGCGCTGTCATCCCCGTTGATGGCGGCCTGGGCATGGGTCACTAACCCCACCCCCGTACGGACTGCACGAAGCGCTCGAACGTGGGCGCACCCTTTCTAGACTTTAAGGACAAAAAACTATGGCACAGCTGACCGGCAAGACCATTATCATTACCGGCTCCTCCCGCGGCGTTGGCGCAGACACCGCACAGATTCTCGCCGCTGAGGGCGCGAACATTGTGGTGAACTACCGCTCCAAGGCACCGCGCGCGAACAAGATTGTCAAGGCTATTGAAGAGGCTGGCGGCAAGGCAATCGCAGTGCAGGCTGACGTGACCAACAATGAGGACCTGCAGAACCTCGTCAACACCGCCGTGGAGACCTTCGGCTCCCTGGACTACCTGATCCTGAACGCTTCGGGCGGCATGGAAACCGGCATGGGCGAAGACTACGCAATGCGCCTGAACCGTGACGCACAGCTGAACCTGGCACGCCTGGCTGCAGAGAAGATGCCCGAAGGCGCACGCATCGTGTTCGTGACCAGCCACCAGGCGCACTTCATCCGCGAGGTTGAGACCATGGACGAGTACAAGCCCGTCGCAGAGTCCAAGCGCGCAGGCGAAGACGCACTGATCGCCGAGATCCCCGCACTTTCCGAGAAGGGTATCTCCCTGGTCGTCGTGTCCGCTGACATGATTGAAGGCACCGTCACCGCAACCCTGCTGAACCGCCTGCACCCCGGCGCTATTGAGCAGCGCCGCGAGACCGCCGGCAAGCTCTACACCGTCAACGAGTTCGCGCAGGAAATCGCGAAGATGGTCACCGCAGACGTTGAGACCGGCCACGTTGAGCTGGTCGGCGGCGCACGCGGCTTCATCGACTAATAACTTCAGCCGCTATAGGTGTCGTCGCGGATGCGCCCGCCCCTCTGACAAGATGCATCTGACAAGGTACATTTGATGAGGCGCGCCGCCCCTGACGCGGCGGCACCTATAGCCCCTAAGGCTCCTATAGCTTCTAAGATTTTGCGCGAGGAACCCAATGTGGGGTGCCCGCGCACTATGCGCCAACCGCTCCGATAACCCGGCACGGGTTGCGGGGTGGGGCGCATCCCATCCATCTAACTCACTGGAAGAAGAACCATGAGCACCGTACTCAACCTTCAGAATGTCTCCGTGATTCGCGGCGGCCGCCCCATCCTTAACAACGTTTCGTGGACTGTGAACGAAGGTGAACGCTGGGTTGTTCTGGGCCCCAACGGCGCCGGTAAGTCCACTCTGCTTTCGATTGCGGCAGCCCGCCTGCACCCGACCAGCGGCGAGGTTGAAATCCTTGACGAGACCCTCGGCGCTGTTGACGTATTCGACCTGCGCCCGCGCATTGGTCTGTCCTCCGGTGCTTCGGCTACCCAGATTCCCGCCAACGAGAAGGTTTCCGACGTTGTCGTGACCGCAGCGTACGCTGTGTCCGGCCGCTGGAAGGAAGAATACGACGTCATGGACGACGAGCGTGCAACCGAGCTGCTGGCTGAGTGGGGTGTCGACACCCTCGCTGACCGCACCTTCGGCTCCCTCTCCGACGGCGAACGCAAGCGTGCGCTGATTGCCCGTGCCCTCATGACCGACCCGGAAATGCTGCTGCTGGACGAGCCCGGCGCAGGTATGGACATCTCCGGCCGTGAGGACCTGGTCGAGCGTCTGACCGCACTTGCCGCTGACCCCTACGCACCGGCTACCGTGCTCATCACCCACCACCTTGAGGAAATCCCGGCGGGCTTCACCCACGCCCTGCTGATCCGTGACGGCGGCGTGGTTGCTGCCGGCCCGATCCTGTCCACCATTACCGAGGCGAACCTCGCAGCAACCTACGACATGGACCTAGCTCTGACCGTCACCTCTGCGGGTCGTTACTCCGCGTTCAAGCGCGCATGAGCCGTGCCCCGAAGCAGCTGAGCGCCGAACAGATCGCTGAGCGTGCCGAGCGTGTCTACGCCATCGAGTCGGTCACGGCTCTGGCGCAGGCACCCGAGCAGGCTTTGCGCTACTACACGCAGCTGACCGATGTGAAGCTCCGTAGCGCCATGGAGCCGCAGTGGGGTATTTACATTGCGGAGTCCTCGAAGGTGATTCGTCGTGCGCTCGCTGCCGGTCATCAGCCCGTTTCTTTCCTGATGAGTGAGAAGTGGGCTGATGATTTGGTGGATGTTCTGCGCGCCCATCCTGACACTCCCGCGTATGTGGGCAGTGAGGAGCAGCTGGAGCAGGTGACTGGTTTTCATCTGCATCGTGGCGCGTTGGCGGCGATGGCTCGTCCGGAGCCGCAGCCTCTGGAGCAGCTGTTGCAGGATGCCTCTCGCGTGGCGATTTTGGAAGATATTGTGGACCACACGAATGTGGGAGCTATTTTCCGTTCGGCTGCCGCGCTGAACGTGGATGCTGTGCTGGTGACTCCGCGGTGCGCTGATCCGCTGTACCGCCGCTCGATTCGAGTGTCGATGGGTACTGTTTTTCAGGTGCCGTGGGCTCGCCTGGAGTCGTGGCCTGCTGACCTGCAGACCCTGCACGAGCTGGGCTTTAAGAGCGCGGCGTTGGCTTTGGAGGAGGACTCGCTGACCTTGGAGGAGCTGTCTGCTCGCCGGGATGAGAAGCTTGCGCTGATTCTGGGCACGGAGGGGCACGGCCTGTCGCCCCGCACCTTGGCGGCGTGTGACGATACGGTGATGATTCCGATGTCGCACGGCGTGGATTCTTTGAATGTTGCGGCGGCGAGTGCCGTGGCGTTCTGGGAGACCCGCCCGCGTTCATAACCTGAGTTCTCACCTGATTCTTAACCCGCGTGAGTGCCTTCTTCGGGTGCCCTTACGGTGTGTAGGTTGGTACCTGTGAGGGAACGTACTGGGATTTAATCCGTGAAGGTGGTACCCTTAATGGGTTGTGCACGCCCTATGCGGGCACAATGGTGATGCGCTCTGAGATTTTCTCGATAGCTGCACATCGAAAAACCTACTCCATCTATATAAGGGCTACTGGCAAAATCCAGTAGCAGAAGAAGGTAATCAATGAAGGCAGAAATCCACCCGGACTACAACCTGGTTCTGTTCCGCGACCTCGCATCCGGCAAGGTCTTCCTGACCCGTTCCACCATGACCTCGGACAAGACCGAGAAGTGGGAAGACGGCAACGAGTACCCGATCGTCGAGGTTGAAATCTCGTCCGAGTCGCACCCGTTCTACACCGGTAAGCAGCGCATCATGGACTCCGCAGGTCGCGTCGAGCGCTTCAACGCACGCTTCGGCAACTTCGGCAAGAAGTAAATCTTCTTTCCCACTTTTGCTTTTTAGCGAAATCAATGCCCCGTTCTCCTTGGTTTTCAGGGAGGCGGGGCATTGCGCGTTCTATGCGGGTACCAGAATGGTTCGCCCAAACGTGAGGAAAGTTGTAATGTAAAACCTTTCGTTCACCGGTGCGTAGACCCGCTGACGGCGTTACAATGGGAAAGTATTTTGCGAGCTGTGCATTTTCTGTGCCCTCCAGCACCGCCCCATATCGGCGGGTATTCTCCGGCTCTCTGTATTCTAGAGACTTCGCTGGATGCGCTGTGCGTCTCGCGTATCACCACCTCAAACAAAGGACAACTTAATGAGCGACGCTCACTCTGAACCGTCGCAGAAGAAGAAATGGGTCAAGCGTATTCTGCTGATCCTGCTGATTCTTCTGCTGGTTATTACCCTCGGTATTGGTTTCTTTATTTGGCGTGCTGGCCACACCTGGGATAGCAAGACCGAGAAGTTCGATTCCATCACTAAGGTGGACGAAGACCTCAGCAAAATTAAGGAGCAGCTTGGCGAGGCTAAGAAGCTCAACGTGACGGAGCTGAAGGCTCCGACCGTCACCAACTCGGATACCGGCAAGAACGGTACCAACGCTAACGGCGCTAACGGCTCCGCAGAGGGCGGCTCCGATGCTGCTGCGGCTCTTGCAGCGAACGCGAGCGAGCACGATAAGGACGGCGACGGCATCCTGGATGACGGTTACAGCTACAACACTGTCAAGGGTCCCGGTAAGAACATCCTGCTGCTCGGTAGCGATACCCGTTCCGGTTCTGAAGCAGCTCAGGTGAGCGGCTCCCGTGCAGATAGCATCATGCTTGCTCACATCCCTGCCGATGGTAAGGGCGTCTACCTGGTCTCGATTATGCGTGATACCTGGGTGAACATCCCCGGCTACGGTGCGGCAAAGATTAATGCGGCACTGAACTACGGCGGTATTTCTCTGCAGGTGGCAACCGTCGAGAACCTGCTGGGTATCAAGATCGATCACGTGGCTGAGATTGAGTTTGAGGGCTTCAAGGCTCTGGTGAACTCGGTCGGTGGTGTGGATGTTCAGGTCCCCTTCAACTTCGACATCAACATTTGGTCCTTCAAGCAGGGTATGCAGCATATGGACGGCGGTGCGGCACTTGCCTTCGTGCGTGCGCGTTACCAGTTTGCTGATGGTGACTACCAGCGTGTTCGTAACCAGCGTGCATTCCTGCGCGGCCTATACAACACGATGAAGGCTAAGGGCGCGCTGAGCAATGTTGCTTCTTTCCAGTCTTCTATCGAGTCCATCGCTGGTTACATGCGTGTGGACTCCGGCCTGAACGCTGCGCAGATTGCTCAGATTGCGGCTCCGGTGCTGACCAGCGGTGACACCACGATGCGCATGACCACCCTGCCGAACGCAGGCCCCGGCTGGTCCTACGACGGTCAGTCGATTGTTATCGTGAACCAGGCTGCGAACGCTAACCTGTCCTATGCTTTGCAGCATGACAGCATGGATCAGTTCATGGCTACTTACGGCCAGGATTAAAATCTGACTCCTCGCGGGGGTGAAAGCTTGTATGAGCTTTCACCCCCGCAGCGTTTAACCGTTTCTGGTTAACTGTTCCAGGTTAATCCGTTTCTGGAGAAACCGGGTACGTGAAAGGGCGGCTACCTCACCGTAATGGTGGGTAGCCGCCCTTTGTGCGTATGTTCTGAGGGGAGAGGCTTATGCCTTCGATTCAGGCTTTTCCTCTTCTTCGGTAGTCTCTTCGTCCTCGTACTCGTCGTCGTAGGCTTCGTAGTCATCGTAGTAGGGCTGACGGCCGAAGTAGAATGCCACAGCCGCAACAGCGCCACCCAGGATAGCGATGAGGATGCCGAGCATCGGGGTCCACAGCATCGAGATCAGACCGGCGACCAGAACGGCGAGGCCTGCACCCTTGACCAGGTTCAGCAGGCGTTCACGCTCGTTCGGCTCGTAGTATTCCTCTTCTTCCAGGCTGTACTCGATGATCGACTTCTCGGTGGCGGGCTCATGATGGGTTGGCTCAGAGGCAACGGAACCGCCGGTCAGGGAGCTAATGAAACCGCGGCGCCTCTTCGGCGCCTGCTGTGCGGAGGATTCCAGGTAGTGGCGTTCGCCTTCGGTGGGTACGAACGCGGCGGGCACATCGTACTCTTCACCAACGGGCAGCAGAGCCGGAACGTTATTGGGTAGAGTCTCGTACCATTCCTGCGGAATATCGGCGGGGCGCGCAGCCTGAACGGTCAGGGACAGCTCGAGGGTGTTACCGCGAATAGTGCCCCACGCGCTGGTGAGGCGGTCGTTCTCAAAAGCGTAACGGATGACAGGTGTCAGCTGCTCAGACATCTGGGTGCTCAGGCGGCCCACAAGCTTGCGGTCGTGGCGCACCTCAACACTGTCAACGAAACGGCCGTCGGAGGTCTTGAGCTGGTTCGCTTCCAGGGTCAGGATCACGCGGCCTTCACCGCTGGGCGGCAGGATGCTGTGCAGGTATTCGGAGTGTTCCTTCTCGTCGAGCACCTTCATCGACGGGCCCTGGGGCAGCAGGGTCGCGCGGGTCGGTGCGTCGTTGAGGGGGAAGAGAGAGCCGGGTGCGGACAGGGAGAGCACACCGGTGCTCTTCACGTGCATACCGCCGCCTTCAGCACGCACGGCAACGGCGGAAAGCTGCAGGTGCGCGATGGGCTCGTAGCCGGAGGCGACCACGCGGGTAATGGAATCCCAGTACGCGGCGGAGTCTGCCGCGCTCATGCGGCCTACCTTGAATTCGTCAATGTAGACGGCAATGCTATTGGGCTCGTAGGGGTTATCCGGTTCGGGAACGAGGCGCGCTTCACCGTACCAGATACGTTCACGGTCGATGTGCAGTTCCTCAAAGATTTGGAGGGTTTCTGCTTCGTAGTAATCATCGGTGACGATGTTAACGCTACCGCGGTCACCGAGTGCGTAATCGACCACTGAAAACTCCTTCTGATATGTCTAAGCGAGCGGATACCTAGTCTATTCTCTCATGCTTTCAGGGTGGACAGCTCACAAAAACGGGTGACATTTATCTGTCTTTTAGCACCGGGTGCATATAGTTTTGTGCCCTGGTGAAACTGCCCCGGTAATAAGTGCCCTTGTCAGTATGTGAACCACTGTATGAGGGAAATATTTGGACGGCATACCGCCGCTATGAATTCTATAGATGAGCCAGAAAAAGACCACCGCCCGGCACGTCCTGGTACGTTACCGGGAGCGTGCCGAACGGCAGTCTCTCAAAGAGGCTAGAGAACCTAGCGGGGGAGAGCGGAACCTAGCCTAGATACCGGCTCACACCCCGCCACAAGCCCTCAAACCATGCAACTTAGTCCTGCAGGGAGGCGTTGAACTTCTGAGCCACAATCGAACGGTGGCCGTGATCCTGAGCCTCCAGAACCAGACGACGCAGAGCCGAAGGAGCCTCGGGGTTCGCCTCCAGCCAACGCTGAGCCAACGCAACGGAGGGGTTACCCTCAACACCCAGACCCTCAGTGGAGCCGGTGTTGTACGGAGCCTTCGGGTACAGGCCACGCACAATGCGGGTCGCCATACCAATCGAACGGGACGCCCAAATGGGCAGCAGAGCCTCAAAGTAGGAGTCGTAGTAGGACTCACGCAGCTCAACCGGACCGCGAGCAAAACCGTTAATGGTCGAAGCCAGAGCGTCGTTCGATAGCGACTCGTCTTCCATGATGGTCTTGTACGCAGCAGCCTTACGCTCAGCAGAGGGCAGGGCAGCAATCGCGTACGCGTAACCATTCGAAGAAATCGAGGAGGGGCTGTACTTCGCCGCACGGTCCAGATCCTCAACGGTCACCAGGTCGCGGCTTGCGAGCGCACCCAGTGCACTCCAACCCAGGTTCTGGTCGTAAGGAATGCCGGTTGCGTCAGCAATATCGCCGGTGGTGTCTTCGAAAGCACCGCGGGCAATATCGCGGCAGAGCTCTTCACCCTTGGTCGCGTTGGTGGAGACCGAAATCAAGGCGCGCAGCAGAATCAGCTGCTCGTCGGAGCCGGGCTTAGCCTGCGCCAGTGCGGCTGCGAATGCGTCGTAGAGAGCGTCGTAGAGGCGCTCGCGGCCGGTGGGTGCGGAGAAGGTTGCGATAGCGACCTGTGCGTTGTTGACCATGGTGCCCAGCAGGGATGCGCTCGGTTCCTTGGAGACGTTGCGTACGACTGCGTCGACGTAGGTGGTGACAGGCAGGCGTGCATCGCGCACGTTCTCCCAGAGGGAGCCCCAGATGAGGCCGCGGGAGAGCGCGGATTCGAGGGTGGAGACACCTTCGATAGCTGCCTGCAGGCCGTCTTCGTCGGTCAGGGCAACCTTGGCGTAGGTGTGGTCTTCTGCGTTGAGCATGAGCAGGTCAGCTTCGCCAACAAGCTTCTTCTGCTCGTCGGTGAGCTCTACGCGGTGCTCGGAGACGGGCTCTGCCGGGTACTCGAGGGAGAGCAGACCGGTGGAGACGAGCTTGCCGTCGGTCAGCGCGAAGGTTTCCAGCTTTGCCACGTGGGGGCGGCCCAGACCTGCGGGCTGCTGTGCGGGCAGTTCCTGAGTGAGAATCAGGTCGGTGAGCTGGCCGTCTTCGCCGTAGACACGCTTGGTGCCCAGTGCGGACACGCCGGAGGTCTGCAGCCATGCGTTAGCCCATGCCTGCATGTCACGGCCGGACACCTCGTTGAGTACCTGCAGGAAGTCGTTCAGGGAGGTGTTGCCCCACTCGAAGCGCTTGAAGTACACGCGTGCTGCCTCGATGAAGGTGTCGAAGCCGACGTAGGCGACCAGCTGCTTGAGCACGGATGCGCCCTTTGCGTAGGTGATGCCGTCGAAGTTCTGCGATGCTGCTTCCAGGTGGGGGATGTCAGCGACGATGGGGTGGGTGGTGGGCAGCTGGTCCTGCATGTATGCCCATGCCTTGCGGTTGTTCGCGAAGGTGACCCATGCGTCGTTGAAGTTGTTGGCTTCCTTAGCGCCGAGGGTGCCCATGAAGTCTGCGAAGGATTCCTTGAGCCACAGGTCGTCCCACCACTTCATAGTGACGAGGTCGCCGAACCACATGTGTGCCATTTCGTGGCAGATGGTGTTGGTACGGCCTTCGAGGTCGTCCTCGGTTGCGCCGGAGACGAAGATGTAGTCTTCGGTGAAGGTGACCAGGCCGGGGTTCTCCATTGCGCCGATGTTGTATTCGGGCACGAATGCCTGCTCGTACTTGGGGTACGGGTAGGGGTAGTCGAAGAGGTCCTGGAAGAAGTCCAGGCCGTTTTCGGTGACCTTGAAGATGTGGTCGTAGTCGAAGTGCGGCTTGAGGGACTGGCGGCAGTATACGACCAGGGGAATGTCACCGCTGTTGACCTTGCTCTTGGGCTTGTAGGTGGTGGTTGCAGTGAAGTATTCGCCGGCAACGATTGCGGTGATGTAGGTGGAGATCTTTGCGGTGGGGGAGAAGACTCGCTTGGTGATGGAGTCGTCGGTGGGGTCTACGACCTGGCTTTCGAGTACGCCGTTGGAGCTGACGACCCAGTCCTTGGGTGCGGTGATGCGGAAGTTGAAGACTGCCTTCAGGTCGGGCTGCTCGAAGTTCGGGAAGACTCGGCGGCAGTCGGAGGGTTCGTACTGGGTGTACAGGTAGACGCGACCGTCGGAGGGGTCGAAGTAGCGGTGCATACCTTCGCCGGAGCGGGAGTAGTAGGAGCGACCGTGGATGGTGAGCACGTTTTCTGCCTGCAGGTTGGGCAGGGTGATGCGTGCGCCGTTGACGACATCAGCCAAGGTCAGTTCGGTGCCGTTGAGCTTAACGGAGTCGACGCTGTGGTGGATGTAGTCGATGAAGGTTTCTGCACCGGGGGTGTTGCAGGAGAATCGGACGGTGGTGACGGTGGGGTAGGACTCGAATTCGGGGTCCTTGGCGTTAGTCAGGTCGACATGCACGTCGTAGGTGTCGACACTGATGAGAGCCGAACGTTCTGCGGCTTCTTCGCGGGAGAGGTTCTCATTATTCATGCTCTTTATTCTAGTCGTTATGACCGAAAATATGGCAGTTGAGTGGGCGTGCCGGTCATATTACTCAAGGTGCGAGAAGATCGCCGGGGGTGTTGGGAACCAACCAACCTCTAATATGTGATGCAGAACATACTCTTTCGATTTGCGGAGTGCCCAGAAAGCCCGTATAGTATTACGTGTTGCTTCGAACGGCACCGAAAGGAAAACGTTCGAAAGTCACCTGCGCGGGTGGCGGAATAGGCAGACGCGCTAGCTTGAGGTGCTAGTCCTCGTATTAGAGGGTGGGGGTTCAAGTCCCCCCTCGCGCACAGATAATCCCCGGTTCTTTGGAACCGGGGATTTTTGTATGCCCGGTTGTATGTCCGGTAAAAAGCACGCAAAAAACAGTGGGGTGAGGCTCCTTGAAGGAACCTCACCCCACACTAGCTACGCTAAGGAAGCTAGAAGAACAGCTGCATCAGCTGAAACTGAACGAATCAGTATCGTTCGAAGAGATTACTCAGCCAGACGCTCCGGGTCGGTGGTGACCAGAATCTTCACAGCGGTCTCGTTGTGGTGGATCAGGGTGTCGAAGCCCTTGTCAATCAGGTCTTCCACAGCGATCTTGCCGGTGATGAAGGGCTTGAGGTCAATCTTGCCGGACTCAACCAGCTTGATGGTCTCGGGGTGGGAGTTCACGTATGCGATGGTGCCGCGGATATCGAGCTCCTTGAGCACAACCTTCTGAACATCCAGAGAAGCGGGCTTACCCCAAATGGAGACGATAACGAGCTTGCCGGTGGGCTTGAGAGCATCCAGAATCAGGTCCAGTGCGGGCTGAACGGAGGTGCACTCGAACGCGATGTCAGCGCCACGGCCGTCGGTCAGCTTGTGAATCTCAGCCAGAACGTCAACCTCAGCGGGGGAGAAAGCGTAGTCAGCAACACCGGAGTCCAGAGCCTTCTGGCGACGCAGCGGGGACAGCTCGGAGATAATAACCTTAGCGCCCTTAGCCTTCAGAACTGCGGAGGTCAGCAGACCGATGGGGCCAGCACCGGTAACCAGTGCGAATGCGCCCTCTTCGAACTCGCCTGCACGCTCAACAGCGTGGTAGCCAACGCTCAGGGGCTCAATCAGTGCAGCCTCGTCCAGGGGAATGGTGTTGGGGATCTTGTGAACCCAGCGGCGCTTGACAGCAACCTTCTCGGACAGACCGCCACCGCGACCTGCCAGACCGATGAAGTTCATGTCCTTGGACAGGTGGTAGTCCTTGGAGTCGGGGCCGGTGTAGACGTCATCACGAATGATGTAGGGCTCGACAACAACGTGGTCGCCAACCTCAAGGTCGTCTACGCCTTCGCCCAGTGCCTCAACAACACCGGAGAATTCGTGACCGAGGGTAACGGGGGAGTCCTCACCAGAAATGGGGTGGGGATGACCGTGCTGGGGGCAGAAGATGGGGCCGTCAAGGTATTCGTGCAGGTCGGTACCGCAAATACCGCACCATGCGACCTTGACCAGAACCTCGCCCGCAGCGGCTTCGGGTGCGGGGATGTCTTCAATGCGGATGTCGTTACGGTCGTAGAAGCGTGCTGCCTTCATGGGATGGAGCTCCTTAGCGTGGTTGTGGCGCTCGCAGCGGTGTGTGCTTGCCGGTACGGTTCGCATCCATGGGTCTGTCACAGTGTTGACAGAGGCCCAAACGACATGGTTTGGACCGGTTGTGAACTGTCCTGCCGGCATTCGCATCGCTAGCGCCGGATGGTGATGGGTGCGGCTGGATTGTCGCTCCCATGTGCTTAACGCTACTCCACTGAATCAAAGATTCCTAGGATATATACAAATTTTCTTTTATGTGACACAAATTTCTTTTTGGACGTTTTCGACTCCATCACGCCCGAGCATCTAGCGCCCGGCGAGCGCAGACGGTAGCGTAGAAGCATGACTGACGCGAACGCACAGGGCACCGCCGCCCACACCCAGCCCACTTCTGACAGCTCCGGTCGAACGGCACCGAACCGACCCGCCGCAATAACCCGCCACTATGACGCGCCCGACGCTGATTGCGTGCGCGGTAGCGAGTACTCCGAAATCCTCGCCCTCGAAACCGAGCAGCGTAAGCGTGCCGCTGAGCACCGCCGCAAGCACGGGCACGCGCATCCGGAGCAGAAACATGGCCACGGCGAACGTCCCGGTCATGGAAAGGGTCACGGAAAGCACCACGGTCACGGAATGGGTTACGGCCACCACCTCGACGAAGACAGCGGACTGGCGCATATTCGCCGCGACCTCGCCGAATCCGTCGCCACTCGTGCGGACTCTTTGACCGCAATTCTCAAGGCGATTCACGCGCATCCTGAGACTGCCTACGAGGAGTATTTCGCCTCCCGCACGCTCGTTGATGCGGTCCGCGAAGCCTGCCCGAACCTCAGTAACCCGAACCTCAGTATCGAGTACCCCGCCTTCGGTCTGGATACCGCGTTCAAGGTGGAGCTCACCAGCGCCGACTACGACCCCGCCACACACCGCACCATTGCGATTCTTTCCGAATACGACGCGCTGCCGGGCATCGGTCACGGCTGCGGCCACAACGTCATCGCAGTATCCGGGCTGGGCGCTTTCCTTGCCCTGGCAGATGCGCTCGCTACCGGCCCCGAGGCGTTCAGCGGCAGGGTCCTTTATTACGGCACGCCCGCCGAAGAGTCCGATGCCGGTAAGGAGCTGATGGCGCGCGCCGGCGCGTTCGAGCAGGTGGACGCCGCCATTATGGTGCACCCCTACTTTATCGATGTGGCTGATCAGGCGTGGTTGGGTCGCCGTGAATGTCGCGTGACCTACACGGGCGTGAGTGCGCACGCTTCCTCGCACCCGTTTATGGGTCGTAACGCCCTGGATGCGGCGAACCTGGCGTATCAGGGGTTGGGTTTGTTGCGTCAGCAGATTCCCGGTTCTGACCGTATCCACGCGATTATTGACCATGGCGGGGACGCCCCGAATCTGATTCCTGCCTCCGCGAGCCTGCATATTAATATCCGTTCTAAGTACGCGCCGACTTTGCGTGCGCTGTCGCGACGGGTTGAGGAGGTGCTGCGCGGTGCGGCGCTCATGGCTGGCGTGAGTGCGGAGGTGACGTGGGATTCTTCGCCGATGACCATGCCGGTGCGTACGAACCGTCCGCTGTTGAAGCGTTGGGTTTCGGCTCAGCGTTCGGTGGGTCGCCACCCGTACCCGCCCGGAACGGTCAGTGACACCCTGGCGGCTTCTACTGATTTCGGTAATGTGAGCCTGCGCGTGCCCGGTATTCACCCGCTGATTCAGATTGCGCCCGAGGGTACCGGTATGCACACGGTGGAGTTCGCGCACTGTGCTGACACTCCGGCGGCGGTGGATGCTGCCCTGGATGCGGCGTTCGGTCTGGCGTCTGTGGCTTTGGACTTCCTGGTCGACGACGAGCTGGCGGATGCGGTTCGTGCTGATTTTGAGGCTTCCGGCGGCGCCGTGGATGTGGAGGGCTACTTTAGCGGCATGTGAGCTTGCTCAAAAGGTCAGAACGTCATTATTTGGTTTTGTGAGTGAAAAACACCCCTCATAGCCCATAAAGTCACCAGCACCCATCGAAAAAAGCAAAATAACCCAACACAAAACGCAAAATCTGCGGCATAATAGAACATAACGAAGCAAGCTCACCGGGGAAGGACGCCCGCCCAAGGAAATTCAACCCCGAGGCACACACCCGCTTCCTTATAGACCACGCGAGAATCCTCTCGCACCACACGGATAACTCTCACGAAAAGAGGGCATACAGCAATGAACGGTGTCAACAACCCCACCAAGCTCGGCGTCATCGGTGCAGGCGGCGTCGGTAGCGCAACCGCATACGCAGCTATGGTCCGCGGCTCCGCAGACGAAATCGTCCTGTACGACATCGACGGCAAGCGCGCACACGCTGAAGCACTGGACATCGCACACGGTGCAATGTTCGCACACGAAGCAACCGTAACCGGTGGCGACGACATCGAGCTGTTGCGCGACTGCGACATGGTCATCATCACCGCTGGTGCTCGCCAGAAGCCGGGTCAGCCCCGCCTCGAACTGGCAGGCGCAAACGTCGCAATCCTCGAGAAGCTGCTGCCGAACATTCTGTCCGTAGCACCCAACGCGATTATCATGCTCGTCACCAACCCCTGTGACGTTCTCACCGTTGTGGCCCAGAAGATTACCGGCCTGCCCGCAAACCGCGTGCTGTCCTCCGGTACCGTTCTGGACTCCTCCCGCCTGCGTTGGCTGATTGCTAACAAGGCTGGCGTCTCCATCAAGAGCGTTCACGCAAACGTTGTTGGCGAGCACGGCGACTCCGAGTTCCCCGTCTGGTCCGCAGCAAACATCGGTATGGTTCCCCTGACCGAGTGGGAGCAGGACGGCAAGCCCGTCTTCACCGAAGAGGTCCGTGCAGAACTGGCAACCGAAGCTATGCGCGCAGCATACAAGGTTATCGAGGGCAAGGGCTCCACCAACTACGCCATCGGTATCTCCGGTGCACGTATCGCCGAGGCATTCCTCGGCGGCCAGAACGCAGTGCTGCCCGTCTCCACCACCATTGCAGGCGAGCTGTACGGCTTCAAGGACGTTGCACTGTCCCTGCCCACCATCGTCAACCGTGAGGGCATCCAGCGCGTGCTCGAGGTTCCCATGAACGAGGCTGAGCTGGCACAGCTGAAGGCATCCGCTGAGGCAATCCGCGCATCCGCAGCTTCCCTGGGCTTCTAAAAACCCGGCTTCTAATTCTCTCGGGCTCATAACCCGCAAGAAGCAAACATTCAGTAGGCGTAGCGTCAAGCTGAGCTAACCGACAGAAGAACCCGCCGCACCCGGCACCCGCTCCCTTGAGGAGTGGGGAAGCTGGGGACGGCGGGTTCGCTGTGTCTGTGAGGTTTTTATGCGGGGCTTGATGTGCCGCGTGCATGCTTCGCTTGCCCAATCTGGCTTTATCGACCTGGCTTGCCGAGCCTGGCTTGACTAACCGGGCTTACCGCTCTGGCTTTGGTGTTCTCTTCACGGCACCGAATTTACCTGCCGATTCACCTGTCGCGCCCGTTCATAGTTTCGCGTTTAAACCGCCGTATGACCGCCCGGCGCACACCATCGGCCTGTAGGTAGTAGAATAAATGGCATGAGCATTGATCCTCGCACCGAACTCACCCGCCTCCTTGACGCGCTGGAGGCGCACCTGACCGCCGTCGTAAACCGAACCGGCGAGCACGACCCCGCCGTCGATGAGGCGTACGTAGAAATCGCCAACGCCTTCGAAGCCTACGAAGATGCCCTCTTCGAGGCTCACAACGAGGTCACCCCCCTGAGCGTCTACGGTGATGAAGACGAGGACGACCTCGATGAACTGGTCGACGACGAAGAAGATGACGACGACGATATCGAGTACGAGGACTAAATAGCGCCTCGCCCATACGTTACGAACCGACCCCTGACCGGTACCCCCTATGCGGGGTAATACGGCAGGGGTCGAACCGTACCCGCAACACCCGTGCAGCCCCTGCACTCAGCGCTTACTGCCTTCAGCGCCCGCCTGATACCCACCGAGCATGTACCGAGAACGGAGACACCCGTGAGCGAACCCCGCACCTGGCGCGATGCCGCCCTCATCCTCCGTACCCAAAAACTCGGCGAAACCGACCGCATCATCATCATGCTCACCCGCGACGGCGGCATCACCCACGCCGTCGCCAAAGCCGTACGCAAACCCACCTCCAAATTCGGTGGACGACTCGAACCGTTCATGCACACCGACCTGTCCTTCAGCCGCGGCAGAACCAACCTGCACACCATCACCCAGGCGGCAACCCTGCACGCCTACACCGCACCCATCATGGCTAACTACGATGCGTACACGTGCGCCTCCACCATCGCTGAACTTGCAGAAGCACTCACCAAAGACACTGACAGCACCGCCGATATTTACACTCTCACCCATGGGGCGCTTGCCGCGCTCGCGCACGGGCAACACGTGCCGCAGAGGATTCTGACCCGCTACCTGGCGCGTAGCATGAACGCCGCCGGCTGGCCGCTCATCGGTGAGAACTGCACCCGATGCGGAAACCCGCTCGTGAACGCCGATAGCCGGGGCGATAACGGGGCAGGCAGTAATGCCCCCGTCGCCACAGGCGGAAGCGGCAGGTACATTGCCTTCCACACCGCCCACACCTACGGGCACCACACGGTCCTCTGCCCCCAATGCGCACCCGCCACCGACACACCCCTAACCGGCCTGCGTGCCGAAGAGCTCGGCTATGCGCTCGCTACCGCATCGGCGGATCCGCGCGCCTGGGCGACTATTGACGCAGCACCGGTGCCGGTCGCCTCCAAAATTCTGGGTCTCTACCTGAAAACCACCCAGAACCTGCTCGAACACCCTCTGAAAACGGCGAGCGCCCTCGAAGCAGAAATTCCTGCATCGTAAAAGATGCACGCCGATGCGTCAAACATGGGCCAACCAGGACGCAAAATAACCCCCGAAGCACCCGCCCATGCGCGCTGTGTCACGGTAAAATAGCTAACAGCACGCCAGGTTTATATCTGGCGCATATTTAGGCAAACGACCCCGGGGGAGAACCCGCCAGGGAAGAAAGGCACACATGGCACGCACCCAGCCCGTACCCCCGCCCGCACACCCCACCGGGGCAACCCCGCCGCCGATTCCGAAGAAGTTCATTCCACAGCACGTCGCCGTCGTCATGGACGGTAACGGACGCTGGGCAAACGAACGCGGCCTGCCCCGCACCGAGGGCCACCGCGCCGGCGAGGCGGCACTGCTGGACGTTGTCGCGGGCGCTATCGAAATGGGCATCCCGTACGTGACCGCCTATGCGTTCTCCACCGAAAACTGGAAGCGCTCACCCAGCGAAGTCGCGTTCATCATGCGTTTCTCCACCGAGGTGCTGCAGCGTCAGCTGGCAACCCTCAAGACCTGGGGTGTGCGCATCCGCTGGGCTGGCCGCCGACCCAAGCTGTGGAAGAACGTCATCGAAGAGCTCGAACACTGCGAGCGCGAAACCATCGACAACACCGTCTGCACCCTCACCATGTGCGTGAACTACGGCGGCCGCGCAGAAATTGCTGACGCGGCGGCAGCTATCGCAGCGGACGCTGTGGCGGGCAAGATTAAGCCCGGCAACATTACCGAAAAGACCATCCAGAAGTACCTGGACGAACCCGACCTACCCGACGTTGACCTGTTCCTGCGTTCCTCCGGTGAACAGCGCATCTCGAACTTCCTGCTCTGGCAGAGCGCCTACGCCGAGATGATTTTCATGAACGTGCTCTGGCCCGACGTTGACCGCCGCACCCTCTGGGAAGCTGTCGAAGAGTATGCGCGCCGCGACCGCCGCTACGGTGGCGCTGTCGACGCCGTCGCCAACGACAAGTAACGGCCCGGCATACAGTCCCGGCTCATAGCCCCATAAACCACCCACACCCTCCAACACTAGGGAGAACAAATGCGCATCTACCCGACCTTCTTCAACATCTTCTTCAAGGGCATGGACCCCGAGAAGGCACACCACGTCGGCTTCTGGGGCGTTCAGACCCTGCGCAACGTCGGCATCACCCGCGCGCTGCGCAAGTACTTCCAGCCCGCCCCCGAACTGGCAACCACCGTCATGGGCATTACTTTCCCCTCGCCGTTCGGCCTGGCTGCAGGCTTCGACAAGGGCGGTAAGGGCATTGCCGCGCTGGCCGGTATCGGCTTCGGCCACGTCGAGATCGGTACTATTACCGGTCAGGCGCAGCCCGGCAACCCGCAGCCGCGCCTCTTCCGCCTCGTGGAAGATAAGGCGGTCATCAACCGCATGGGCTTCAACAATGACGGTGCCGCAGCGGCAGGCCCGCGCGTTGCCGCCGCCCGCGCAGATCTCGAAACCGAATACCGCGGCGCTGTACGCCCGGTTATCGGCGTGAACATCGGCAAGACCAAGGTCGTTGAGCTTGAGAACGCTATCGAGGACTACCTGATCTCTACCCGCACCCTGGCACCGCAGGCAGACTACCTGGTCGTCAACGTTTCTTCCCCGAACACTCCGGGTCTGCGCACTCTGCAGGCTATCGAGTCGCTGCGCCCGCTGCTTGCCGCCGTGCGTGAAGAGGCAGACCGCGTATGCCCCAACCGCCACGTACCGCTGACCGTGAAGATTGCACCGGACCTGGTCGATGAGGATGTAATCGAGGTGGCAGCCCTGGCTAAGGAGCTGAAGCTGGACGGCATCATCGCCACCAACACCACCATCGCCCGCGACGGCCTGGGCCTGACCAGCGACATGACCAAGGTCAAGGAAATCGGTGCCGGCGGCCTCTCCGGCGCGCCGCTGAAGCCCCGCTCCCTGGAGGTGCTGCGCCTGCTCAAGCGCGAAATTGGTGACGACCTTGCCATCATCTCCGTTGGCGGCGTGACCACCGCTGAGGATGTGCAGGAGCGCCTGGACGCTGGCGCTGACCTGGTGCAGGGCTACACCGCGTTCCTGTATGAGGGTCCGCTCTGGGCGGCACACATTAACCGTGGCCTGGTGAAGCTGCGCCGCGCTCGCCGCTAAAGGCGTACAGGCGGGAGCTTTATGCTTCCCGGCGTGCTGACTTGGCGTGTTGACTCTGCGTGCTGAAAGGGGGCACCGTTCTCTACCCGTTGGGGTGGAGGCGGTGCCCCTTTTGCGTGCCCTCTATTCCGCCTCTCTATTCCGCCGAAAAGCCACATGTGTTTCGAAAAGCCACTAAAGAAGTAGCTTTTCGAAACACATGTGGCTTCTGGACATGCATAGTTATTTGATGTATAAAGCATTGATTTGTTCGAATGGTGGCGATTTGTTGCTATTACACTCATTGCAAAGCAAACGGCTGTAAATATGCGGTAGTGTTTTATATGTAGCGTCTCGTGGTGCATTGTTGCGTCTGCTGGGTACGCTGCGCGGCTGGGTTCTTCCGGAGGTCAAGTAACGACCATTTTTTACCAGCCTGACAAGTGCATACACACCATCACCGACGATAGGAGCGCACCGTCATGGAGCCTCGTACCTTCCTTTACCGTACCCAAATTCATCGCCGTACCCTCTTGGGTAGCGGTGCGCTTGTGGGTCTGGGTGCCCTGCTTGCGGCGTATGGCCAGCAGGCAAATAACGAGGCGGCATCATCGACCGCGGCGCCGAGTGAGTCGGCTTCGGCTTCCGCAGCGGCATCGGAGTCGCCTTCGGCGAGTGCCACTCCGTCTACTGTCCGAGGATACTCTGGACAATCCAAAGCCCCCGACGGAGAGTACCGTAAAGCCGACGGCTATGGGCCGGCCCAGAACGTCCCTAAACCTAATGCCCCTGAAGAGGGCTACCGCGAGAAGTCTATTGAAGGTATCCGTAAGACGATGGACGCTTGGGTTAAATGGACTAATTATGGAATTCAGGTAGGCGATTTTACGGAATCCCGAAAGTATATTTCCAATGATTTTACGGAGGAATTGGAAGGGTATAAGAGTTTTGAAGATTTGTATAAGCGCGGTGGATGGATTATTGATGGCATTGACAACTATGTTGCTGATGGAAATCCGTGGTCTGAAGATGGGGAAAACTATTTCTGGAAGGCGTATCGCGAGTGGAATTATATAACTCTTGTGGAGCCTACTGGCGAGTGGCACAGAGACGTCAATATCCAGAAGGATAACGATACGTGGAAGTTTGAGTTTAAGTACTCCGATTCTTCCTGGAAGATTGTTGGCTGCGAACAGGTAGATGGCTAATGTGCTGAGAATTAGCGCATTTCAAAATTCTAGAGTTTTGTATTTCTGAGGATAGGAATTTCTGTGTCTTCTTTTGTTATTAACCGCCGTGCATTGTTCGCTGGCGCCGTGTCCCTTGGTGCGTCAGCTTTGCTCGCAGCGTGTGGTCAGCAGGCAAATAACGAGGCGGCAGCTACCGCATCCGCTGCGCCGAGCGAGTCGGCTTCGGCATCTGCGGTAGCTACCGATTCT
The DNA here is from genome assembly GCF_001813895.1 of Rothia sp. HMSC071C12. Taxonomy (NCBI): domain Bacteria; kingdom Bacillati; phylum Actinomycetota; class Actinomycetes; order Micrococcales; family Micrococcaceae; genus Rothia; species Rothia sp. HMSC071C12. Next base: position 103,519 of record NZ_KV814369.1, on the reverse strand, counting down.
CCCTCTGCGAGTGCTACCCCGTCTACTGTCCGTGGCTATTCGGGCGGGTCGAAGGCTCCGGATGGGGAGTACCGCCCTGCTGACAAGCACGGTAACGCTCAGAATGTGCCCAAGCCTAACGCTCCTGAAGAGGGCTATCGCGAGAAGTCTATTGAAGGTATCCGTAAGACGA